>DAOQMM010000001.1:0-84039 GCA_035335645.1 Rhodocyclaceae bacterium
TGATGATGCGCTTGACTTCCAGGCCGGCGATGCGGCCGGCGTCCTTGGTGGCCTGACGCTGGCTGTCGTTGAAGTAGGCGGGCACGGTGATGACGGCCTCGGTGACTTCCTCGCCGAGGTAGTCTTCGGCGGTCTTCTTCATCTTGCGCAGCACTTCGGCGGAGACCTGGGGCGGGGCGATCTTCTTGCCGCGCACTTCCACCCAGGCGTCGCCGTTGTCGGCCTTGGCGATGGTGAAGGGCATCAGGTCGATGTCCTTCTGCACTTCCTTCTCTTCGAAGCGGCGGCCGATCAGGCGCTTGACCGCGTAGAGGGTGTTCCGCGCGTTGGTGACCGCCTGACGCTTGGCGGGCGCGCCGACCAGGATTTCGCCGTCGTCGGCGTAGGCGACGATGGACGGCGTGGTGCGCGCACCTTCCGAGTTTTCGATGACCTTGGGCTTGCCGGCTTCCATCACGGAAACGCAGCTGTTGGTGGTGCCGAGGTCGATACCGATGATCTTGCCCATGAGAGTTCCTTCAGTTGGGATGCTGTTCGAGGGGCCGCGCCAGGGGAGAGGGTTGCGACCAGCTTGGTTCGGATATGGGGATGCGTCCGGCGCTTTCAAGCAGCCGGTTGTGCACTGCGCGCCTTGGACACCACCACCAGCGCGGGACGCAGCACGCGGTCGTGGAGGAGGTAGCCCTTCTGCAGCACGTTGATGACGGTATTGGGCTCGCCGTCCGCCTCGATGGCGCTGATGGCCTGGTGGCGGTTGGGGTCGAATTTCTCGCCGAGGGGGTTGAGTTCGGTCACGCTGGCGCCCTGGAAGGCCGACAGGAGTTGCTTGAGGGTCAGTTCGACGCCTTGCCGGAGGCTTTCGAGAGTGGCGTTCTCGCTGGCCAGGGCGGCCTCCAGACTGTCTTTGACGGGCAACATCGCCTGAGCGAATTTTTCGGCGGCGAACTTGCCCGCCTTGGCGATGTCGTCCTGGGCACGACGGCGGACGTTTTCCGTCTCGGCGCGGGCGCGCAACCAGGCGTCGTGGTGTTCGGCCGCCTTCAGTTCGGCCTGGCGGAGGGCTTGTTCAAGGCCCGGGACCACGTCCACAGGGGCTTCCGGCGCGTCAGGTGCCGCGGGGGGAAGGTCGCTGCCCTGGACGAGTTCCGGTGCGTGGTCGGGGGTCGGCGGGGTGGTTTGGTCTTGCATCGGTGGTGGCTCCCAGTGTTGACCGCACGTAACTGGGGGCGGCAAGCGGTATTTCAAGAGGGGCGGAAGTGCCTAAAGTGCTGCAATGGGGTGTAAAATCCTGTCCGATAATGGGGTACCGGTCATTCTTTTGGGTGTATTCGTGACGGGCAGGTATGGACAAGGCTCCTGACAAGGTCGGCAAATACAAGCTTCTCCGGGAGATCGGGCGGGGCGCGACAGCGACCGTCTATCTGGCTGAGCATCCCCAGTACCCGGATCCCGTGGCCCTCAAGCTCATCCGCTTTGACGACAAGTCCAAGGATGAGGCCAAATGGAACCGGCGCCTGCTCAAACTGCTGCGCGCAGAGATGGACGTCTCCCGCCGTCTCGATCACCCCAACATCATCAAGATCTTCGATACGGCGGTCGACAAGGACTTCGCCTACATCGTGATGGAGTATTTTCCGGGAACGACGCTTGAGCACTACTGTAGCTTCGAGCGCCTGTTGCCGCTCCACCGTACGATCGGCATGGTGTTCAAGTGTTGCATGGCACTCGATTACGCCTATCACCAGGGTATCGTGCACCGGGACATCAAGCCGGCCAACATCCTTGTCGACGAGAACGACAACGTCAAGATCACCGACTTTGGTCTGGCGCTCAACATCAGCAAGAAGAGCGCGTCCGATTCCACCTTCATCATGGGTGTGGGCTCACCGGCTTACATGAGCCCGGAGCAGATCAAGGGTTACCCGCTCAATCAGAAGACCGATCTGTTTTCTCTGGGCGTGGTGCTGTTCCACATGCTGACTGGGCGCCTGCCGTTCCGCGCCAAGAATCCCGCCCAGCTGATCTACAAGATCATCAACGCCGAACCGCCGCTGGTGTCCCAGATCAATCCGGAAATCCCGGAGCAGATGGATGCCGTGATCCGCAAGTCACTCGAGAAGGATCTCTACTCGCGCTACAAGAACGGCGCGGATTTCGCGAAGGATCTGTCGGCTGTCCGCTACAAGATCTTTGACGACTCCTACGTTCCGCCGGATAACCGCCGCTTCTCCCAGTTGCGCAAGATGTCCTTCTTCCTGGAATTCGACGATGTCGAGATCTGGGAGGTGCTGCGCATCAGCCGCTGGCGCAGGGTGGATTCGAACACGCTCCTGATGCGCGAAGGCGATGCCGACCAGCGCTTCGGCATCATCGTGGATGGCAAGGTCGAGCTTTCGGTAGACGGCCATCGGGTCTGCGAACTTGGCGACGGCGAGCTGTTCGGCGAACTGGCGTTCCTCGATCAGCAGGACCACAAGCACATGTACACCGTCGTTTCGACGACATCACTGACCTACCTGGAAATGAATCCCGCGGCGCTGTCCCTTGCGACCGAGGAATGTCAGGACGCGGTCCGCAGCAAGGTGGTCACGGTGGCGGCCCGTCGCCTGGGAAATTCGATGCGGGAGCTTTCCAAAGACGGACCGCCGGCTGAGCGCATCACCGCCAGTGGGTTTGGTATGGAACTCCAGCTGGTGGACAGCTGAGCACGTGCTTGTCCGGCGCTGCCGGCCTTGATCACGACACGCTTGTCAGCCAACGCACCAGTTCATCTGCACCGATCGCGCCGGATCGGCGCGCCACCTCCCGTCCGCCCCGCATCAGCACCAGCGTCGGAATGCTTCGAATCCCGAAGCGGGTGGCAAGGTCGGGTTCGTCCTCAGTATTGACTTTGCCCAGCCGGTAGGCCGGTTCGAGTCGCCGGGCCGCGGCTGCGAACGACGCTTCCATGCTGCGACAGGGGCCGCACCAGGGGGCCCAGAAATCCACGACCAGGGGGATTTCACCGCGACCGGCATGAATCCAGAAATCCTCGCCCGTCAGATGCAAGGGTTCGCCCGTGAACAGCGCCTGCTTGCACCGTCCGCAGCGGCCCTGGTCGCGCAGACGTTCGCCCGGCAGGCGATTGATCGCTCCACAATGGGGGCAGGGGACGAGGATCGGATCAGGCATGGCAGGCTCCAGGAGCAGGATGTCCCTCATGTGGGGCGGATCGTGCCGGTTTCAACCTAAAGTTTTGCCTTGCCGCGCCGACATTCCTGGCGTAGCCGCGTGTGGATCGCGGAGTCGACAGGAGGTGGCCTGTGAGCCGAGGCAGCACTTATGGAATCAGCCGGGTGGACAATGACACGAGTCGCACCCACGGCTGGCTGGTGACGATACAGCGTCGCGGCGTGATCTACCGCAAGCATTTCAGTGACGGCGTGTTCGGCGGCAAGCAGCGTTCCTTTTCTGCCGCAAAGGAATACCGCGACCAGATCATCGCCGCGCATCCGCCCCTGTCGATGCAGGAGTACTCCAACATCGTCAAGAAGAACAACCGTTCGGGGGTGGTGGGGGTGTGCCGCTATTGCGCGTCGGAAACCCGCGACCTGCCGGAGGAAAAGCAGCGCTGGTTCTGGGTGGCCTCCTGGCCCCTGCCGGACGGGCGCCGCAAGCGTGTCAAGTTTTCGGTGAAGAAGTACGGTGAGGATGGCGCATTCCGCATGGCGATGGATGCGCGCGCGATGGCGCTTGAAAAGCTCGAGGGCGCATTCGATCCCGGTGCCGTGCGTCGCAAGTCCTCCCGGCGCCGCACCACGCCGGTTCCGGCTACCGGAGGCGCTCCCGCGTCACGCAACTGATCGACAGAACCGGATCCTGGTCTGTCAGTCTCCCCCGAGGGCGAGATTGACCAGCCAGGTGAGGAGGCTGTAGAGCAGGGCACCCAGGAAGGCGGTGCCGAAGTCCGTGACCGTGAAGCCCTGCACCAGGCCGGAGACCAGCCAGAACATCAGGCCATTGATCACCAACGCAAACAGGCCCAGCGTCAACACGGTGATGGGCAGGGTGATCAGCAACAGAAGCGGTCGCAGGATCGCATTCACGAAGCCCAGCAGCACTGCACTGATGAGCGCCGCAGAGTAGCTGTCGACGTGGATCCCTGTGACCACTTCCGGGATCAGCATCAAGGCGACTGCATTGAGAAACCAGCGCAGGATCAGTTTCATCAAGAGGTCCTTTCAGGTGTCAGGTCCGCGCCATCAGATGGTCGCGCCGAGCTGACGGGCGCGTTCCGCGGATGCGGCAAGCCGCGCGGGATCCTCCGCTGGCAAATCGAGCCAGTGACCCAGGTGACGGCGTGCGATGGTGCGGAGCGCGCGGATCCAGTCGTCCCGTTCGTTGAGGCAGGGAATGTAGCCGAAGGCCTTGCCGCCCGCGGCCAGAAAGGCGTCGCGGCATTCCATGTTGATCTCCTCGAGGGTTTCCAGACAATCGGCAGTGAATCCGGGGCACATCACATCCACTGAGGTCACGCCGTCCCGCGCCAATGCCTCCAGCGTAGCCTGGGTATAGGGCTCCAGCCATTTCGCGCGACCGAAGCGGGACTGGAAACTGATCACGAGGCGCTCGGCTGGCAGCTTCAGGGCTTCACCCAGCAGGCGGGCGGTCTTGTGGCACTCGCAGTGATAGGGGTCGCCCAGGTCGAGGCTGCGCCGCGGGATGCCGTGGAAGGACAGGACGAGCTTTTCCGCCTGGCCGTTGCGTTGCCAGTGTTCCCGCACGGACGCAGCCAGGGCGCCGATGTATCCAGGGTCGTCCGCGAAGCTGCGTACGTAGCGGATCTCAGGCAGATTGCGCCAGTGCTGCAGGCAGTCGCCGACGGCATCCAGCACGCTGGCTGTGGTGCTGGCAGCGTACTGGGGGTACATGGGAATCACCAGGACGCGGGTACAGCCCTGGGCGCGCATTTCATCCAGGCGACTGCGAACAGAGGGTTGGCCGTAGCGCATGGCCCAGTTCACGACGAGATCGGGTGCGCCGTCGGCCACGAAGAAGCCGGCCAGCAGTTTGGCCTGACGCTCGGTATGCACCTTGAGGGGCGAGCCCTCGTCGGTCCACACGCTGGCGTATTTGCGGGCGGACTTGGCGGGGCGGGTGTTGAGGATGATGCCGTTGAGGATCAGCCACCAGATCGGTCGCGGGATTTCCACGACCCGTGGGTCGGACAGAAACTCGCGCAGGTAGGGCCGCAGCGCGTCCGCAGTGGGGGCTGCAGGCGTGCCCAGATTGACGATGAGGATGCCCGTGCGGCTTGGGGAGCCATGCCGGAAGGGCGGCTCCTGCCAGAATCTGGTCATGAAGGATTCCTAGTTCTGACCCGAAAGGGCGTTGGTGAGCAGACGGGCGGTGATGTCCACGATGGGGATGACCCGTTCGTAGGCCATGCGCGTGGGGCCGATCACGCCCACCGAGCCGACGAGTTGGCCGTCCACTTCGTAGGGTGCAGTGACCACGCTGCAGTCGTCCAGGGGCGACAGGCCGGCTTCGCTGCCGATGAAGATCTGCACGCCCTGGGCGCGGTTGGAGATGTCGAGCAGTTGCATGAGGCCGGTCTTCTGCTCGAAGAGCTTGAAGAGTTCCCGCAGGCGGGCCATGTTGGAGGACAGGTCCTCCGCGTCGAGCAGGTTGGTCTCGCCCGAGATGACGTAGGTCTGCTGGTGCTCGGCAACCGCTGCACTGCCCGCTTCGACGGCGGCGGTCATCAGCTCGGTCATGTCGGAGCGCAGCTGTTTGAGCTCGTCCTGAATGCGGATGCGGATCTCGTCAAAAGAAAGGCCCGCGAAGTGCTGATTGAGGTAATTGGCCGCCGTGACCAGTTCGGAGGGGGAATAGCTGCGTTTGGTGAACAGGATGCGGTTCTGCACGTCGCCTGTGGCGGTGACGACGATCAGCAGGATGCGGCCCTCGGACAGGCGCAGGAATTCGATCTGACGGATGCGGGTGGATTCCTGGCGCGGCGAGATGACCACGCCGGCAAAGTGGGTGAGGTCGGAAAGCAGCTGTGACGCGGCGTTGATGACCCGCTGGGGTTCGCCGGGCTGGATCTGGTCACGCAGGGTTTCGATCTGACCGCTACCGACCGGACTGACCTTGAGCAGGCTGTCCACGAAGAACCGGTAGCCCCGCGCGGTGGGAATCCGCCCGGCGGAGGTGTGGGGGCTGGTGATAAAGCCCAGTTCCTCCAGATCCGACATCACGTTGCGCACCGTCGCGGGCGACAGCTGCAGGCCGGAAAAGCGCGACAGCGCCCGCGAGCCCACCGGCTGGCCGTCGGCGATGTAATGCTCCACCAGGGTCTTGAGGAGGATCTGTGAACGTTGATCGAGGCTGCTCATGGCGGGAAATTCGGGGGTGACGCGATGGATTCTAAGGAAGGCCGAGGGTGCTGAGAAGGGCAACGCGCTGGAGGGCCCATTCGGCACGCAGTTCCGAGGGGTGAGGCGGGGCGTTCCGTATGGTGATACGTTCTCGCACATGCCGGTGAATGGCAGCGCGTTTCGCCGAATATGTGGTTTAATCGTTGCATGGCCCATGCATTCGACACTATCGCCCTGATCGGCAAATACCAGAGCCCGGAAGTGGCGGAAGCCGTGCTGCGGCTGGCCAATTACCTGCGCGGCCTGGGGCTGCCGGTGATCATCGAACAGGGCACTGCCAGCGCGACGGGATTGACCTCCGGTTTCACGGTGGGGAGTTATGAAGAGATCGGCGTGCGGGCCGATCTGGCGGTGGTGCTCGGCGGAGACGGGACGCTCCTGCACAGCGCCTGCCGCCTGGCCGGCTACGATGTCCCGCTGGTGGGCGTCAATCAGGGGCGGCTCGGCTTCCTGACCGACATCTCCCGCGATGTGGCCCTCGACAAGATCGGCGAGATCCTCGCGGGGCGTTTCACCGAAGAGCATCGCGTGCTGCTGGACGTGGAAGTCCTGCGGGGCGGCCAGCGGGTATTCCGCACCACGGTGCTCAACGATGTGGTGGTCAATAAGGGCGAGCTCGGGCGAATGATCGAATTCGACCTGAGGGTGGACGGGGAATTCGTCTACACCCAGCGTTCGGACGGGATGATCGTCTCCACGCCGACCGGTTCCACCGCCTACGCGCTGTCGGCCAACGGGCCGATCCTGCATCCCAGTGTGGACGGCATTGCCCTCGTGCCCATGTGTCCCCATGCCCTCACGGCGCGGCCGATCACCCTGCCGGACCGCTGCTGCATCGAGATCGTCCTGCTGCCGCCCCACGATTCGCGCGTGCACTTTGACGGCCAGAGCCGCTATGACGCCCGCGCCGGCGACACCGTACGGATCACCCGTTCGCCCCACACGGTGCGCCTGCTCCATCCCGTGGGCTACAGCTATTTCGCGATGCTTCGCGAAAAGCTGCACTGGAGTTCCACGCCGCGCCACAGTTGAGCGCGCTCGCCGTCTGCCCATGCTGCGCCATCTGACTGTCCGCGATTTCGTCATCGTCGATCACCTCGAGCTGGAGTTCTGTGCCGGCTTTGGCGCCCTCACCGGCGAAACGGGTGCCGGCAAGTCCATCCTGCTCGACGCGCTGGGTCTGGCGCTCGGTGGCAAGGGCGACGCCGGCGTCGTGCGCAGCGGTCAGGCGCGCGCAGAGATCGTGGCGGAATTCGATCTTCCCGCCGACAGTGCGCTAGCTGCCTGGCTGGAAGAACAGTCGCTCACGTCCGAGGACGGCACTGTCCAGATGCGCCGGGTCATTGACAGCAGCGGACGTTCCAAGGCCTGGCTGAACGGATCGCCGGTGGTGCTCGGGCAGTTGCGAGCGGCCGGCGAGCTGCTCGCCGACATCCACGGCCAGCATGCCCACCACGCCCTGTTGCGAAGTGAGGCCCAGCTGGCGCTGGTCGATGCCCATGGCGGCCTGAGTGCCGATGCGGTTGAAGTGGCCCGTCGCTTCCGTGTCTGGATGGGGGCCCGCAAGGCTCGGGAAGCAAGCGAGGCAGGCGCCGCCTCGAGCGAACGGGAGCGCGAACTGCTCACCTGGCAGGTGACCGAGCTGCGGGAACTGGCATTCGAACCCGATGAATGGGACGCCCTCAACCAGGAACAGGCCAGGCTGGCTCACGCGGCCAGCCTGATCGAAGGTAGCGGGGAGATCCTGGACGGCCTTGCGGAAGGTGAGCTCGCCCTGGTGTCGCTGCTGGAGCGGCTGGCCGGCCGGGCGGCGGACATGCGCCAGTACGACGCCCGCGTGGGCGATGTGGAGGATCTTCTGCGGGGTGCCGGCATCCAGCTCGATGAAGCCGTGCATGCCCTGCGGCGCTATCGGGATCGGCTCGATCTGGATCCGCAGCGCCTGACCGAAGTGGATCAGCGCATTCAGGCAGTGACGGCCCTGGCGCGCAAGCATCGTTGTGCGCCGGCGGACCTTCCCGCCCTGCTGGCCGAGAGCGACGCGCGGCTCGCCCAGCTGACCCGGCAGTCCGACCCGGAGGCCCTCGCCCGCGAAGAGGCGGCGGCGCAGGAGGCTTTCCTCGCGGTGGCGCGGCCCTTGTCGGTGGCGCGCAAGCAGGTGGCGTCGGCGCTGTCGGCAGCGGTGACGGAGGCGATGCAGACCCTGGCGATGGCCGGTGCCCGTTTCGAGGTGTGCCTGGCGACAGAGGTCGCGGGGGCTGCGACGGGGCTTGAGCGGGTTGAATTCCTGGTCACGGCCAATGCCAGTCAGCCGCTGCGCCCGCTCTCAAAGGTGGCCTCGGGCGGCGAACTGTCACGCATCGGGCTGGCGATCCAGGTCATCACCAGCCGCAACGCTGCCACGCCCACGCTGCTCTTCGACGAGGTGGACGTGGGCATTGGCGGTCGCGTGGCGGAGATTGTGGGGCGGCTCCTGCGCCAGCTGGGCAGCGACCGTCAGGTGCTGTGCGTGACCCACCTGCCTCAGGTGGCAGCCCAGGCCAACTGGCAGTGGAGCATTGCCAAGGATAACGACGGCGACGAGACCCTGTCACGGGTGATGGTGTTGACGCCGACCGAGCGCATCGAAGAGATCGCCCGCATGCTGGGGGGCGTTCAGATCACCGATACTACCCGCAGCCACGCAGCGGAAATGCTCGCTGCGGCAGGCAATCCGGTCTGATTCCCGCGGTTGTCGCCGGATCAGCCAGCGAGACCGGCCGCGCCGGCGAAGGTGACCAGGCCGGTCAGGATGAACACGGCCGCTGCGGCCCAGCGGATCTGGGTGAGGGGCAGGCGGCGGGCGAGGGCTTCGCCGAGCAGCACTGCCGGCACATTGGCGATCATCATCCCGATCGTGGTCCCGAGGACGACCCAGCCCAGTGCATCGAAGCGCGCCGCCAGGGCGACGGTTGCGAGCTGGGTCTTGTCTCCCATCTCAGCCATGAAGAAGGCAATCAGAGTGGTCATGAAGGCGCCGGCCGGGTGCATGGCGGCAGGGGCTTCATCGTCGTCCAGGGTGTCGGGCTTGAGGGTCCACAGGCCGAAGACGACGAACACGGACCCCACGATCCAGGGCAGCCAGTGGGCCGGAATAAGGTTGGCCAGCCATACGCCCACCGAGCCGGCCAGGGCGTGGTTGAGGATCGTGGCGACGAAGATTCCGGCGACGATGGCCCAGGGCTTGCGCAGCCGCGCGGCGAGGACGAAGGACAGAAGCTGCGTCTTGTCGCCGATCTCGGCAAGGGCGACGAGCGCCGCGGAGGTGAGGAAGGCTTCCATGGAGAGGGCGGCGGAGTGCCGCCGGAGGGTCAGATCAGGGGTGTTCCGGATTTGCCGGGCCTGTGGGGGCAATCAGTCTTCTTGCAGTCCACGTAGAGATAGAGGGCGTGTTCATGAACCTCGTAGCCGCGCTCGCGGGCGATGCGGTTCTGCCGCTCCTCGATTTCCGGGTCGTAGAATTCTTCAACCTTGCCACACTGCAGGCAGACGAGGTGGTCGTGATGATGGCCTTCGTTGAGCTCGAAGACGGCCTTGCCGGATTCAAAGTAATGGCGTTCGAGCAGGCCGGCCTGCTCGAACTGGGTGAGGACGCGGTAAACGGTGGCCAGGCCGATGTCCATGTCCTCGGCGATGAGCAGACGGTACACGTCTTCCGCGGTGAGGTGACGATTGTCGGCCTTCTGGAAGAGGTCGAGGATCTTGAGCCGCGGCGTGGTGGCCTTGAGGCCGATGTTCTTGAGGTTCTGGGAATTGCTGGACATGGTGGCCCCGGTACGTGCACACGCTGGCCCGCAGGAGCGGCCAGCCCCATATGATATAGTTTCCGCCCTTCGTTGAGAATTCGGCCCAGCCGGGCCCGTCCCGCGACCGCCATGCGCCCTCTGCTCTGCCTGCTGCTTGTGCTGCCGACCCTCGGTGGGTGTTCGGCGGTCATCGATTTTCTCAAGCCGTACCGGATCGACGTCCGCCAGGGCAATTTTGTGACCCAGGAGTCGGTGTCCCAGCTCAAACCCGGCATGTCCCGCGACCAGGTGCGCTTTCTTCTGGGTACGCCGCTGCTGAACGATGTCTTCCATACTGATCGCTGGGATTACGTCTATCGCCTTCAACCCGGCAAGGGCGAGGCGCAGGAGCGTCGCCTGACGGTGGTCTTCGAGGACGGCAAGCTGGTGCGTCTGGAGGGCGACGTGCGGGCGGCCGGCGGTGAGGGCACGGCGACCAGGCCGTGACGGACCGGCATGCTGCCGGTTCCCTGAACATGAATTTCTGAGGATGACATGAGTCAAGTCCGTATAGCCATCGCCGGTGCGTCCGGGCGCATGGGTCGCATGCTGATCGAAACCACCCTCAAGGCTGCCGACATGAAGCTGGTTGCGGCGTTCGAGCAGCTGGGCAGCCCCTTCGTCGGCAAGGACGCCGGCGAGCTGGTCGGTCAGGCCTGCGGTGTGGCCATCAGCTGCGACGTGGCGGCCGGTCTGGCTGAGGCCGACTGCCTGATCGATTTCACCCGGCCCGAAGGGACGTTGCATCACCTGGCCCTGGCCCGGGCTGCCCGTTGCGCCATGGTGATCGGCACCACCGGCTTCGGTCCGGAGGGCAAGGCGGCCATAGGCGCGGCAGCTCAGGACATTCCGGTCGTGTTCGCGCCAAACATGGCGGTGGGCGTCAATGCGGTCTTCAAGCTTCTGGACGTGGCGGCGCGCATCCTCAACGAGGGCTACGACGTGGAGATCATTGAGGCCCACCATCGACTCAAGGTGGATGCGCCTTCCGGCACCGCCCTGCGCATGGGTGAGGTGGTGGCCAGCGCTTTGGGCCGCAATCTCGAAGAATGCGCCATTTACGGGCGTGAAGGCGTGACGGGCGAGCGGGACAGTCAGACCATCGGATTCGCCACCATCCGTGGCGGCGACGTGGTGGGCGATCACACCGTGCTCTTCGCGGGCATCGGTGAGCGTATCGAGATCACCCACAAGTCGTCCAGCCGGATGTCCTATGCCACGGGCAGCCTGCGGGCCGCGCGCTTCCTTGCTGGCAAGGATTCTGGCCTGTTCGACATGCAGGACGTGCTCGGCTTGCGCTGACGGTCCTTCGCGGGCGCCCTCATCTCAAGATTCGGGCAGGGCGTCCGTTAGTCGCAAGGTGAAGTGAGACAGGGTCCGCTGCGTGCTGCGGGCCTGCCATCGCCAATCCTGTGACGCATCGATCGCCCGAGTGAATCTCCCCTCCTTACCCCCGCCGGCCTCCAGTGACGAGCTGGTCCTTGCGCTGCGCGTCCTGCTGCAAGACCTGGCGTCCCGAGGGTGCATCACCATGCCGTCGGCAGCATCTGAAGCGAATCCGGCCGAGCTGGTAGATGGCGTTCGTGCGCTCATTGCCGCAAAACAGCGGATCGAGCAGCAATACCATGAGACACGGGAACGTCTCGACCTGGCGATGCAGAACACCGATGCCGGGCTGTGGGACTGGGATCTGGCACACGACACGATCGTCCTGGGCGAGCATTGGCGGCAGATCCTCGGCTATGCCCCCGGCGAGGGATCCGCAGATTTCGACGGGTGGCTGCATCGGGTGCATCCCGACGACCTTCAGGTGATGCGCCATCAGCTGGCGGCTCACCTGCGCGGGGATCTGGAGGACTTTGACGCCCAGTTCCGGATCGCGACGAACGCCACGGCCTGGCGCTGGATCCAGGTGCGCGGCCGCGCCTCGAACCGCAATGCGGCCGGACGCTGGTGCCGGCTGGTGGGGACTTTCCGCGACATCACACGGGTCAAGGAGGCGGAGCTGGAGCTTCTGGATGCCAAGGAGATGGCGGAAGCGGCCAACCGCACCAAGAGCGACTTCCTGGCCAACATGAGCCACGAGATCCGCACGCCCATGAACGGCATCATTGGCATGACGGATCTGGTGCTCGATACCGATCTCGATCCGGTGCAGCGGGACTACCTGCTCGCGGTGAAGAACTCCGCCGACACGCTGCTGCACATCATCAACGACGTCCTGGATTTCTCGAAGATCGAAGCGGGGCGCATGAGCCTCGAGCAGATCGATTTTTCGGTCGTGGAGTTGATGGGGGCCACCATGAAGTCCCTGGCGCTCACGGCGTATCAGAAGGGGATCGAGTGCCTGTACAGGGTTGCACCCGCGGTACCTGCGGTGGTGGTGGGCGATCCGACGCGGGTGCGCCAGGTGCTGACCAATCTCGTCGGGAACGCCATCAAGTTCACCGAGCGTGGCGAGGTGGTGGTCTCGGTCGATGGCGAGTCCCTCGATGGCAACGAGTTCCTCCTCCGCGTAGCGGTGCGCGACACCGGCATTGGCATTCCCGCCGACAAGCAGGAGCAGGTGTTCGGGGCTTTTTCCCAGGCAGACGAGTCCACCACGCGCAAGTATGGCGGTACGGGCCTCGGCCTGGCGATTTCACGGCGCATTGTTCAGGCAATGGGCGGCGACCTGAGCCTGGAAAGCGAGGAGGGGCGTGGATGCGTGTTTTCATTCACGGTCCGCCTCGGGCGTGGCGTCCAGGCGAACGGCCGGCCTCCGCCGGTATTTGCCGGCCGGCGGGCCCTGGTGGCGGCCGCCAACGGTGCCGTGCGGGAACTGCTGCGCGCCGAGCTGGAGCGGGCGGGCGTGACGGTCCGGGAGGCCGCTGATGGCGAGGCGCTGGCCGCCCAGCTGAAGTCCGCGCAGGATACTGCGAAGCCGTTTGACTGGTTGATCATGGAGGCCGCCATGTCGGCGCCCGGTGGCTTTGCCCTGGCCGAACAGCTGCGCAAGGGTTGGCCCACGCTGGATCGCCTGGTGGTCGTCTCCGATCCCAAATCCCAGCGCAGTGACGCAGACCGATGTGAGAAGTTGCGCATCGGTGCACGCCTGATCAAACCGTTCTCGGCGGGCGATCTGTCCGAGGCCTTGTCCCTGGCCTTGCATGTGGACCGACTGGAGCAGGTCGATTACCTCGAATTCCAGGGCGAACAGACCGCCTGGGAGTCCGCCCCGAGGATTGCAGAGCGCCTTGCCGTGCTGCTGGTGGAGGATAACCCCGTCAATCAGGTGGTCGCCGTCAAGCTGCTCGAAAAAGCGGGGCACACGGTCACCGTGGCGGTGAATGGGCGCGAGGCACTGGCCCAGTATGACAAGCGGCGGTTTGACGTGATCTTCATGGACATTCAGATGCCGGAGATGGGCGGCATCGAGGCCACGCAGGCAATCCGCGCACGGGAAGCACGCCGCAGCTGGGCGGCCGGCCGTCAATCGCTGTCGGTGCCGATCATCGCCATGACGGCCCACGCGATGCAGGGCGACAAGGAAGCCTGCCTGATGGCCGGCATGGACGATTTCGTCACCAAGCCGATCCGTCCGCCCGAACTTTACGCAGCCATCGCGCGGGTTCGACAGGCCCAGAGCTTTGCCGCATCGGACGAGCACCTGGCGGACGCGGGCCTCCTCAATGGCGACGCAGCCATCGAGCCCGAGGAGATCGCGGATCTGGGCGCGACCCGGGATTTGCTGGATGGCGACGAGGATCAATTGCAGAACCTGATCCGCATCTTTTTCAACGATTTCGACCGTAACCGCAAAGCGCTCGATGCCGCATTGGCGACACGGGACTTTGCCCGCCTGCGGGATGTGGCGCACACGCTCAAGGGTTCCGCCGGTGTGTTCAGCGCGTCGCGGGTCGTAGCCAGCGCGGCACAGGTGGAAAAGGCGGCGCGTGCCGCCGACGAGGCGGAATGCCGGCGCTGTGTGAATGAATTGATGCGCGAGCTGGGTGTTCTGGCCGGGGCGCTGCGGCGGGCCCGGCGGGGAGGGTGAAACACTGCACCGGATTGGGGCATCGGGTGGGACGCATTTGCCCGGAGCGGTGCCTCGGGCTATAATCTTGCGGTTATCAGCGGGATAGCCTCACGGGCTGATCCCGTTTTTCATGTGTAGCCCGGCTACCCATGTGAGCATTTCCATCAAAAAGTTTCGAGGAGTCCGCCGTGTCTGCTTTCCCGCCCGCCATTCTTGCCCTTGCCGACGGGACGGTGTTTTACGGTAAAGGTATTGGAGCGGTCGGGATGACCACCGGCGAGGTGGTGTTCAACACCTCCATGTCCGGTTATCAGGAAATCCTCACCGATCCCAGCTACTGTCGCCAGATCGTCACCCTGACCTACCCGCATATCGGTAACACCGGCATCAACCAGGAAGACTGCGAGGCGGGCAGGGTGTATGCCGCTGGCCTGGTGATCCGCGATCTGCCGCTGCTGGCGTCCAACTGGCGCAACGAGCAGTCTCTGGATGCCTATCTCAAGGCCGAGAACATCGTCGCGATTGCGGGCATCGATACCCGCAAGCTGACCCGCATCCTGCGTGAGAAAGGGGCCCAGGGCGGCTGCATCGTCACCGCGGCGACCACGGCGGAGCTCAGCTCCGAGGCGGCCCTCGCCGAAGCCCGCGCCTTCCCCGGTCTGGCCGGCATGGACCTGGCCAAGGTGGTGTCGGCCGCAGAATCCTACGCCTGGACCGAAGGCGAGTGGCAGCTCGACAAGGGCTATGTTCCGCAGGAAGCCCCCCGTTTCCATGTGGTGGCCTTTGATTACGGCGTCAAGCGCAACATCCTGCGCATGCTGGCCGAGCGTGGCTGCCGCCTGACGGTGGTTCCTGCCCAGACTCCCGCGGCGGAGGTCCTGGCCCTCAATCCGGACGGTGTGTTCCTGTCCAACGGTCCCGGCGATCCGGAGCCCTGCGACTATGCCATCGCCGCCATCCGCGAAGTGCTGGCCAAGGGCATTCCCACCTTCGGCATCTGCCTCGGGCACCAGCTTCTCGCCCTCGCTTCCGGCGCTCGCACCCTCAAGATGAAGTTCGGCCACCACGGGGCCAATCACCCGGTGAAGGATCTGGATTCCGGTCAGGTGCTCATCACCAGCCAGAACCACGGCTTTGCCGTCGATGTTGCAACGCTCCCGGCGAACCTTCGCGCCACCCATGTGTCCCTCTTCGACGGCAGTCTGCAGGGGTTGGCCCGCACAGACGTGCCGGCGTTCTGCTTCCAGGGTCACCCGGAAGCCAGTCCCGGTCCCCACGACGTGGCCTACCTGTTCGACCGTTTCATCGCCCTGATGGAGGGACGGCGCGCGTCCTGACGCACCGACCCGGCGGGCCCCAGGTTCGCCGCTCCCGGAATACCGCTCGCACGCAGCTGAAGAATCATGCCCAAACGTACAGACATCCAGACCATTCTCATCATCGGCGCCGGCCCGATCATCATCGGCCAGGCCTGTGAATTCGACTATTCCGGCGCCCAGGCCTGCAAGGCCCTGCGCGAAGAGGGTTACAAGGTCGTGCTGGTGAACTCCAATCCGGCCACGATCATGACCGATCCGGGGACGGCCGATGTCACCTACATCGAGCCCATCACCTGGCAGGTGGTCGAGCGCATCATCGAGAAGGAGCGCCCCGATGCCGTGCTGCCCACCATGGGTGGCCAGACGGCGCTGAACTGCGCCCTCGATCTGGCCCGCCATGGCGTGCTCGAGAAATACGGTGTCGAGCTGATCGGCGCCAAGGAAGAGGCCATCGACAAGGCCGAGGACCGGCAGAAGTTCAAGGCCGCCATGACCCGCATCGGGCTCGGCTCGGCCCGTTCAGGCATCGCCCACGCGCTGGAAGAGGCGCACCAGGTTCAGGCCGAGATCGGCTTCCCGGTCATCATCCGTCCGTCCTTCACCCTGGGCGGCACGGGGGGCGGCATTGCCTACAACACCGAGGAATTCGTCGAGATCTGCAAGCGCGGCCTGGAAGCTTCGCCCACCAACGAGCTGCTCATCGAGGAATCCCTGATCGGCTGGAAGGAATACGAGATGGAAGTGGTCCGCGACAAGGCGGACAACTGCATCATCGTGTGCTCCATCGAGAACCTCGACCCGATGGGCGTGCACACCGGCGACTCCATCACCGTAGCGCCGGCCCAGACCCTGACGGACAAGGAATACCAGATCCTGCGCAACGCCTCCATCGCCGTGCTGCGGGAAATCGGCGTGGATACCGGCGGGTCCAACGTGCAGTTCGCGATCAATCCCAAGGACGGTCGCATGATCGTCATCGAGATGAACCCGCGGGTGTCCCGTTCGTCCGCGCTGGCCTCCAAGGCGACCGGCTTCCCCATCGCCAAGGTGGCGGCCAAGCTGGCCGTGGGCTTCACGCTGGACGAACTGAAAAACGACATCACCGGCGGCGCGACCCCGGCGTCCTTCGAGCCGTCTATCGATTACGTGGTCACCAAGATCCCGCGCTTCGCCTTCGAGAAGTTCCCGCTGGCGAATGACCGCCTCACCACCCAGATGAAGTCCGTGGGCGAGGTGATGGCCATGGGCCGCACCTTCCAGGAATCCTTCCAGAAGGCCCTGCGCGGCCTCGAGACCGGCGCCTACGGCCTGGACGAGGTGGAAGCCGATCAGGACGACCTGGAGCGCGAACTCGGCGATCCGGGTGCCCAGCGCATCTGGTACGTGGGCCAGGCCTTCCGCGAAGGCATGAGCCTGGATCAGGTGCATGCGCTGACCCGCATCGATCCGTGGTTCCTGGTGCAGATCGAGGACATCGTCAAGACCGAGAAGACCCTCGCCGGACGCTCCCTGAAGGGCATTTCCGCCGCCGAACTGCGCGAGCTCAAGCGCAAGGGCTTCTCCGACCGGCGCCTGGCCAAGCTGCTCGCCACCGACGAAACCTCGGTCCGCCTGCACCGCCATACCGCCGGCGTGCGGCCGGTGTTCAAGCGCGTCGACACCTGTGCGGCGGAGTTCGCCACCTCCACGGCCTACCTGTACTCCACTTACGAGGAGGAGTGCGAGGCCCAGCCCACCGGCCGCAAGAAGATCATGGTGCTCGGCGGCGGTCCGAACCGTATCGGTCAGGGCATCGAGTTCGACTACTGCTGTGTCCATGCCGCCCTGGCCCTGCGCGAGGACGGGTTCGAGACCATCATGGTCAACTGCAACCCGGAGACCGTGTCCACCGATTACGACACCTCCGACCGGCTGTATTTCGAGCCGCTCACCCTGGAAGACATCCTCGAGATCGTCGCCGTCGAGAAGCCGGTTGGCGTGATCGTCCAGTTCGGTGGCCAGACGCCGCTCAAGCGCGCCCGCGAACTCGAGGCCAACGGCGTGCCCATCATCGGCACCAGCCCGGACATGATCGACGCCGCCGAGGACCGGGAGCGCTTCCAGAAGCTGCTCTTCGAACTGGGCCTCAAGCAGCCGCCCAACCGCACCGCGCGCACGCCCGAAGACGCCGTGCGGCTGGCCGCCGAGATCGGCTACCCGCTGGTGGTGCGTCCCAGCTACGTGCTGGGCGGTCGCGCCATGGAAATCGTCCATGAGCAGAAGGACCTGGAGCGCTACATGCGCGAGGCCGTGAAGGTCTCCAACGATTCGCCGGTGCTCCTCGACCGTTTCCTGAACGATGCCACCGAGGTGGATGTGGATGCGCTGTCCGACGGCCACCGCGTCATCATCGGCGGCATCATGGAACACATCGAACAGGCCGGCGTGCATTCTGGTGACTCCGCCTGTTCCCTGCCGCCCTACACCCTGTCGGCCAAGCTGCAGGATGAGCTGCGCCGCCAGACCGAAGCCATGGCCCGCGCCCTCAACGTGGTCGGCCTGATGAACGTGCAGTTTGCCATCCAGGGTGAAGGCGACGATGCGGTGGTGTACGTGCTTGAGGTGAATCCCCGTGCGTCCCGTACCGTGCCCTTCGTCTCCAAGGCCTGCAGCCTGCCGCTGGCGAAGATTGCCGCCCGCTGCATGGCCGGTCGCAGCCTGGATGATCAGGGCGTCAGCGGTGAAGTGGTGCCGCCGTATTACGCGGTGAAGGAAGCGGTATTCCCCTTCGTCAAGTTCCCGGGCGTGGATACCATTCTCGGGCCCGAGATGAAGTCCACCGGCGAAGTCATGGGCGTCGGCCGGACCTTCGCGGAGGCCTTCGTCAAGAGCCAGCTGGGCGCCGGCGTGCGTCTGCCGACGGCCGGCAAGGCCTTCATCAGTGTCAAGCACACCGACCGGCCGAAGGCCGTTGAGGTGGCGCGCGAACTGGTCGACTTGGGCTTCTCGGTGGTGGCGACCCGTGGAACCGCCGGCGCCATCGCCGCCGCCGGTCTGCCCGTGTCGGCGGTCAACAAGGTGAATGAGGGGCGTCCCCACGTGGTGGACATGATCAAGAACAACGAGATCGCCCTGGTCATCAACACCGTTGAGGAAAAGCGCCAGGCGGTGACCGATTCGCGCTCCATCCGCACTAGCGCGCTGGCGGCCAAGGTCACCGTGTATACCACCATCGAGGGGGCCCGTGCGGCGTGCATGGGCATGCGTCATCTGTCCGGCCTCGAAGCCTACTCGCTGCAGGCCCTTCACGCGGAGCTGTCCCAGGCATGAGCAAGATTCCGCTGACCGTTGCCGGTGCTGAAAAGCTGCGTCAGGAACTGCACCGTCTGAAGACCGTGGATCGTCCCAACGTGATCGCTGCGATTGCAGAGGCGCGCTCCCACGGGGATCTGTCCGAAAACGCCGAATACGATGCCGCCAAGGAACGTCAGGGTTTCATCGAAGGCCGTATCCGCGAGGTGGAAGGCAAGCTCGGCAACGCCCAGATCATCGATCCCACGCTGCTCGACGCCGACGGCCGCTGCGTGTTTGGCGCAACGGTGGATCTGGAGGATCTGGATTCCGGCGCCAAGGTGAGTTACCAGATCGTCGGGGACGACGAGGCAGACATCAAGGAAGGCAAGATCGCCATCAGTTCGCCCATCGCCCGTGCGCTGATCGGCAAATTTGCCGGCGATGTGGCTGAAGTGCAGGCGCCGGGTGGCGTGCGCGAACTGGAATTGATCGACGTCCGTTACGTTTGAGTGGCAGCGCCATGACGCTCGGTGCGCAGCAATGACCCGGTTGGCAGAACACGTGTACAGTCTGCTCATCACCCTGTGGGTTGGCGCCCTGTGGACGGTGGGCTACATGGTGGCGCCCACCTTGTTCCACATGCTGGACGACCGCGCCTTGGCAGGTCGTCTGGCTGGGCAGCTATTTACGTACGTGGGCTGGTTGGGCATGGCCTCCGCGGCCTACCTGCTGGTCTTTGTCGCGCTTCGCAAGAACGGGGCTGCGTTCAAGAGCAGCGTGTTTTGGCTGGTGCTGGTGATGCTGCTTCTGACGGTTGCCGGCGCGTTCGGTATCCAGCCCGTCCTGGCTCAGCTCAAGGCGGAAAGCCTGCCGCGGGAAGTGATGGAAGGCGCCGTGCGTGACCGGTTCGTCGCATGGCACGGCGTGTCGAGCGTCGTTTACCTGGTCGAAAGTGTTCTGGGCGTGCTGCTCGTTGTCGTACAGGGCCGCGGTCTGCGCTGACACGGCCATGTGTGACAGATTCAGTCTTCCCGACGGGGCTTGCGGTCCGACGGGGACGCGAACCAGTAAGGCTTCTTCTGGGCGGATTTAGGCTTCAAGGACGACACGCCACGGCGTGCCGACAAGACCTTGGCAGACTTGGCCTTGGCGAGGGAGCGTCGCGGTTTATCGGTGACCGGTGCCACCGTCTTTTCGTCTTCGCGGCGCTCACGCCAGACGACCAGCGTCTTGCCGATGTGCTGTACGGCGGCCGCACCGAGTTCCACACATACGGTCGCGAGAATTGCGTCGCGCTGGGCCCGGTCCTCTCCATACACGCGGATCTTGATGAGTTCGTGGGCCTGCAGGGCGGCATCGACCTCGTTCAGGACCGCCGGCGTAAGGCCGTTGCTGGCGACGCTGACAACCGGATGGAGGTGGTGAGCCTGCGCGCGAAAGGCCCGCCGCTGTGCTGGCGTGAGTTCAATCATCATTCCAACTCTTTGAAAAAAGGGCGTAATTATACCGCCATGAAGCGTAGCAAGACCAGTAAATCGTGGATGATGGAACACGTGAACGATCCTTTCGTTCAGCGCGCAAAAACGGAGGGAATGCGCGCTCGAGCTGCCTATAAGCTGATGGAAATCGACGAAAAGGACAAACTGTTCCGGAGCGGCATGACCGTCGTGGACCTTGGTGCTGCGCCCGGGTCATGGAGTCAGGTGGCTGTCGGCAAGGTCGGTGGCGCCGGACGGGTCTTTGCACTGGATCTGCTGCCGATGGAGCCGATTCCGGGCGTGCATTTCATGCAGGGGGATTTTCACGACGACGCATTCGTCGAGGCGTTCGAAGTGCAGCTCGGGGATGGGCAGGTGGACCTTGTGCTGTCCGACATCGCGCCGAATATCTCGGGAATTCCGTCCAGTGATCAGGCTCGGTCGATTCATCTGGCGGAGCTGGCACTAGATTTCGCCGCGCGTCATCTGGCCGCCAACGGGCGCTTTCTTGTCAAGGTGTTCCAGGGCGAAGGGTTCGATGATTACCGCAAGGCGATGGGTGAAGCGTTCAGGAGTGTCGTCGTCCGCAAGCCCCAGGCGTCTCGAGGTCGAAGCGCGGAAGTCTATCTGCTGGGGACGGGCAAACGGTCCTGATCCGGCGATCGTGCGCCGGATGCCCGCAAATTTGACGATCATTTGATCCGGCGAACGATCAGACATAGAATCAGTCCACTGTACGTCCGCCCCTGTTGGGCGATCAAGGAATCGAGTTGAACAACCTCTTCAAGAATCTCGCGATCTGGTTGGTGATCGGCGTTGTGCTGATGACCGTCTTCAACCAGTTCAACAATCGTCAGACTGCCCAGAATTCGGTCGAATACTCCCAGTTCATGGAGGACGCCAAGCAGGGCAAGATCAGCAAGGCTGTCGTCGACGGACGGACGGTCCGTGCCACGACCCAGGACGGGCGTGTCGTCACGGTTTACACGCCCGGTGTCCAGGACATCTGGATGGTGGGTGACCTGATGCGCTACGGTGTCAAGGTCACTGCCTCCAAGCCTGAGGAAGAGCAGTCCTTCCTGATGAACATCTTTGTTTCGTGGTTCCCGATGATCCTCCTCATTGGCGTGTGGGTGTTCTTCATGCGACAGATGCAGGGCGGGGGACGGGGCGGAGCGTTTTCTTTCGGCAAGTCGAAGGCCAAGATGCTGGACGAATCCGCCAACACGGTGACCTTTGCTGATGTGGCGGGCTGTGACGAGGCCAAGGAAGAAGTCGGAGAACTTGTCGACTTCCTGCGTGATCCGTCGAAATTCCAGAAGCTGGGTGGCCATATCCCCAAGGGTGTTCTGATGGTTGGCTCCCCCGGTACCGGCAAGACCTTGCTTGCCAAGGCCATCGCTGGTGAAGCGAAAGTACCTTTCTTCTCGATCTCGGGCTCCGACTTCGTCGAAATGTTCGTCGGTGTGGGTGCCGCTCGGGTGCGCGACATGTTCGAGCAGGCCAAGAAGCAGGCGCCGTGCATCATCTTCATCGACGAAATCGATGCGGTGGGCCGTCAGCGGGGCGCTGGTCTGGGGGGCGGCAATGACGAGCGTGAGCAGACGCTGAACCAGCTGCTGGTGGAAATGGACGGTTTCGAAGGCGTGTCTGGAGTCATCGTGATCGCTGCGACCAACCGTCCTGATGTACTGGATCCTGCGTTGCTGCGTCCTGGGCGCTTTGACCGCCAGGTGGTGGTGCCGCTTCCGGATATCCGGGGGCGGGAACAGATCCTCCGTGTTCATATGCGCAAGGTGCCCATTGCGCCGGACGTGGACGCTTTGGTGCTCGCACGTGGCTGTCCTGGATTTGCGGGTGCAGATCTCGCAAATCTGGTGAATGAGGCCGCATTGTTTGCCGCGCGAGGCAGCAAGCGCCTTGTGGATATGGATGATTTTGAGCGTGCCAAGGACAAGATCATGATGGGGGCCGAACGGCGATCCATGGTCATGCCCGAGGAGGAGCGACGCAACACGGCTTACCATGAGTCCGGCCATGCCGTCGTGGCGAAGTGTTTAACCAAGACTGATCCGGTGCATAAGGTGACGATCATCCCGCGGGGCCGTGCCTTGGGCGTGACAATGCAACTGCCCGAACAGGATCGTTATAGCCAGGACCGTGAGCGTCTGCTCCAGACCATTGCCGTATTGTTCGGCGGGCGGATCGCCGAAGAGATCTTCATGAATCAGATGACCACAGGTGCCTCCAACGATTTCCAGCGAGCGACGGATCTGGCGCGTCGCATGGTGACGCAATGGGGGATGTCAGACAATCTGGGGCCGATGGTATATGGTGAGGAGGAAGGCGAGGTCTTCCTTGGGCGTTCGGTGACAACCCATAAGAACATGTCCGAAGCCACGCTCCAGAAGGTCGACGCGGAGATCCGGCGTATCCTTGATCAACAGTACGCGCTCGCCCGGCGTCTCATCGAGGAGAACCGTGAGAAGGTCGAAGCCATGACGACCGCCTTGCTAGAGATGGAAACGATCGACTCGGATCAGATCAATGACATCATGGACGGCCGTACGCCCCGCCCACCAAAGCCTTCTCAGGTGCCACGCCGACCCAGTGACGACGCGCCAGGTGCAGCCCCCACGGCGCCGGCCACTGCTGCCTGAGGCATGTCCGTTTCATTTTGAGGCCGGCGCAGCCGGCCTCTTTCGTTTGCCCTCTGTCTAGACTGCTAATATGCTTCTGGGTTGTGGACGTTTCCAGCTCGATCTTGGCCGTCCGAAGATCATGGCCATCGTCAACGTCACCGAAGATTCCTTTTCCGGCGACGGCTGTAAGGCTTTTGACCATGTGCTGCGGGCGGCCGAACGTGCGGTGGAGCAAGGGGCGGATCTGATCGATGTCGGCGGTGAGTCGTCTCGGCCAGGGGCTGCAGGTGTTTCGGAGGCTGAAGAACTGGAGCGTGTCGTTCCAGTGATTGCGGCTTTGCAGGGGTTGGGGGTTCCCCTGTCGGTCGACACCGTCAAGCCGCGTGTGATGAAAGCGGCACTCGACGCGGGCGCCGATCTGATCAATGACATCGCCGCATTCCGGCAGCCTGGTGCATTGGAAGCGGTCAAGGACTCCTCTGCGGCGCTCTGTGTCATGCACATGCAGGGAGAGCCCCGTACGATGCAGATTGAGCCTGTTTATATCGACGTCGTAGACGAGGTGCGCATCTTTCTGGATGAGCGCGTGAAGGCGCTGCTTCAGGCCGGGGTTGCTGCAGAGCGGATTTTGGTCGATCCAGGATTTGGTTTCGGTAAGACGCTGGAGCACAATCTGGCGCTCCTCGCTCGGCTGGAGGTCTTCGGGAAGTCGGGATTTCCCGTATTGGTCGGCATGTCTCGCAAGTCGATGCTCGGAGCATTGACCGGACGACCGGTTGGTGAGCGGCAAGTTGCAGGTGCGGTCGCTGCGATGTGGGCGATTCAACGTGGCGCCCGCATTGTCAGGACACACGACGTTGCAGCGACGCGTGATGTTATTCGTGTTTTTTCGGGGCTTGAAGCGGCAGAATTCCGCATGGGGCGCCACTGCGAACCCAGCGATTAGGAGGGAATATGTCAAGAAGATACTTCGGAACCGACGGCGTTCGCGGTCGGGTGGGCGAGCTTCCGATCACGCCGGATTTTGGCCTTCGTTTGGGTTATGCCGCTGGGAAGACATTGGTTGCGCATGAAAACCTGCGACCTGGGGAACACCCCGCGGTCATCATCGGCAAGGACACCCGAATCTCGGGGTACATGCTCGAATCTGCGCTCGAAGCGGGTTTTTCGGCTGCCGGGGTGGACGTTTACCTCGCTGGCCCCCTGCCGACGCCTGCGATTGCCTACCTCACGCGCGCTTTGAGGCTCCAGGTGGGGGTCGTGATCTCCGCTTCCCACAATCCGTACGACGACAACGGGATCAAGTTCTTCTCCGCGTCGGGAACGAAGCTGCCAGACGCAGTTGAGCAGGAAATCGAGGCGCGTCTGGACGAACCCATGGGCTGTGAGTCTTCGGCCGCTCTTGGCAAGGCACGTCGCATTGATGACGCGCGCGGACGTTACGTTGAGTTCTGCAAGAGCACCTTCCCCAATGAACTCGATCTGAGAGGCATGAAGATCGCTGTGGACTGTGCCCATGGCGCTGCCTACATGGTGGCGCCCAAGGTCTTCCATGAGCTCGGCGCGGAGGTTATCGCAACAGGAGTCGAGCCCAACGGCCTCAATATCAATGAGGGTGTTGGCGCCACATCACCAACGCATTTGCGCGATACCGTCCTGGCGAGCGGAGCGGACATCGGCATCGCGCTTGACGGCGATGGCGACCGGATCATGATGGCTGATTCAGCCGGCAACCTGTACGACGGTGACAAGTTGCTGTATGTGATCGCCAAAGCGGCGCTGGTCGCAGGGTCTCCCGGAGCCGGGGTCGTCGGGACGCTGATGAGCAATCTGGGATTCGAGCATGCTATTGCCCGTCTAGGGCTGCCGTTCGCGCGTGCAAAGGTGGGTGATCGCTATGTCCTGGAGCAGATGCACGAGCGTCGGTGGCGCCTGGGCGGGGAGAATTCAGGGCACATCATCTGCCTCGATAAGCACACGACCGGAGATGGGATTGTCGCGGGGCTTCAGGTGCTGGCCGCATTGCGTAAGCAGGGACTCACGCTGGAGCAGATGTGCGAGGACCTCGAGTTTTATCCACAGAAGCTCGTCAATGTGCCATTGCGTTCCGGGTTCGTTTGGACAGACAGCCGCGAGATTGCTCGAGCAGTCGATGACGCGAAGGCGACACTCGGTCAGTCCGGACGCGTGTTGCTGCGTCCGTCCGGGACCGAACCGCTCCTCCGTGTCATGGTCGAGGGGCAGGATGCCCGGATCGTTGAACAGCTCGCCCATGGGATTGCGGAAGTTGTGCGTGCCGCTGCCATGTGACGACACGCACCAAGGGGCGTAACGTCCCAGGCGCACAGTAAACACGGATTAAGTGATGCTTTGACGGCTGGGCGCTTGTTGCACTAAAATCGAAAAATTTGTCCGAGTGGAAGTCGTGCGGAAAAAACTGGTGGTTGGCAACTGGAAAATGAACGGAGGGCTGGGGCAGAATGCGTCCCTACTTTCATCATTGCGTCAGGCTGAAGCCCTCGCGGGTGTGGACGTGGCGGTTTGTGTGCCATTCCCTTACCTTTCCCAGGCACAGCAGATGCTGAGCCAGTCCTCGGTCGCCTGGGGGGCGCAGGATCTCAACATGCATGATTCTGGTGCATTCACCGGTGAAGTGAGTGGTGGGATGTTGAGGGATTTTTCCTGTAGCTGGGTGATTGTTGGGCACTCGGAGCGACGCGCTCTGTTCGGAGAGGGGGATGACGTTGTAGGCCGAAAAGTGCGCGCAGCCCTTCGGGTTGGGTTAAGCCCGATTCTGTGCGTAGGAGAAGCGCTGGCTGAGCGTCGTTCGGGTGTTGCTGAATCGGTGGTGAAACGGCAGCTAAGTGTGTTAGCCGGGCTGAGTGCTGACGAGTTGGAGCGCGTGGTCGTGGCATACGAGCCTATCTGGGCCATTGGTACGGGTGTAACGGCCTCACCGGAAGAGGTGCGGTCAATGCATCGTCTCATCCGTCAATGGCTGGGATCTATGCATGGAGAGCATGTGGTCGACAAGCTTCGTATTCTGTACGGGGGGAGTGTGACGGCTGAAAACGCCGCACTGCTGTTCTCGCAGGATGATGTAGATGGTGGGCTTGTCGGTGGGGCATCCTTGAAGTTCGATAGCTTTTATGCCGTGTGTCAGGCCGCGTCGGTCGGTACAGGATCGGGAGAGATTTGTGGGTAACATGATGTTTTCGTTGGTACTTGTGGTGCACGTGCTTGCAGGGCTCGGTGTCATCGGACTGGTGTTGGTGCAGCACGGCAAAGGAGCCGACATGGGCGCGGCATTTGGCAGTGGTGCTTCGGGTAGCCTCTTCGGTTCGTCAGGTTCGGCTAACTTTCTGAGTCGGACGACAGGTGTGCTTGCTGCTGTATTCTTCGTGACGAGTCTGGGTCTGAGCTATCTTGCGGGTGGTGCCGAGCGGAAGCAGCCCACAAGCGTCATGGAGGGGGTGGTCCACCCGCCTGTATCAGGCGGTGTCGCCACACCGCCCCCTCCGCCGATCGAAGACGCATCCAAGGCAAAAGACATTCCTCGATAGTTTTAAGTAATGCTTGGCGCTGCGGTCGGGTTGTCTTATAATCCGCTGAGTCAAACAGACGTGCCGACGTGGTGAAATTGGTAGACACGCTATCTTGAGGGGGTAGTGGCGAGAGCCGTATGAGTTCGAGTCTCATCGTCGGCACCAGCACGAATAAGACAGCAAGCCGCCCGCACATGCGGGCGTTTGCTTGCAAATAGCAGTAAATTTGCTGGTCATCAGTTGCGGGGGGTCAAGTGATGTTGGAAGCGTATTTTCCAGTTCTCGTGTTTATCCTGTTTGCGGCTGGGTTCGGATTGATCCCGATCTTCGCAGGCTGGATTTTGGGGCCCAGCAAGCCTGATGCCGAAAAACTCTCCCCGTTCGAGTGCGGCTTCGAGCCCTTCGAAGATGCGCGTATCAAGTTTGATGTGCGCTACTATCTGCTTGCAATCCTCTTTATTCTCTTCGATCTGGAAGTGGCCTTCCTTTTCCCATGGGCGACCATTCTCCGGGAGATTGCTGGTACTGAGGCGGTCCGGTCGTTCGGATTCTTCGAGATGCTGGTCTTTCTGGGCATTCTTCTGGTTGGCTACATCTACGTCTGGAAAAAAGGTGCGCTCGATTGGGAGTGATCTTTTGGCGGAATAGAGGCTGATCGTCCGTCCCGATAGCGCACTCGTTCTTAAAGGGGTTTTATGAGCATCGAAGGCGTTTTCAAGGAAGGGTTTGTAACCACTTCCCTTGATACCGTGATCAACTGGACGCGTACGGGTTCCCTTTGGCCGATGACCTTTGGTCTGGCCTGTTGTGCGGTTGAAATGATCCATGCTGGCTGTTCCCGGTACGACCTTGATCGATTTGGTGTTGTCTTTCGTCCTAGCCCCCGGCAGTCCGACCTGATGATCGTGGCCGGTACGCTCTGCAACAAGATGGCGCCGGCTTTGCGCAAGGTTTATGACCAGATGTCTGAGCCGCGTTGGGTTATTTCGATGGGATCTTGTGCGAATGGTGGTGGCTACTATCACTACTCGTATTCCGTTGTTCGTGGCTGTGATCGGATTGTTCCAGTGGACGTCTACGTTCCCGGCTGTCCTCCTACGGCGGAAGCGCTGTTGTACGGAATCGTGCAGTTGCAGAACAAGATCAAGCGCGAATGTACTATTGCTCGGTAACGGCAGGCGATCATGAGTTCTAAGCTCGAAAATTTGACCCGATGCCTCAGCGAAAAATTTGCAGACGACATCGTGCGTCTCATAGACGCTGCCGGCGAAGTGACGCTCGAAGTACGCTCTGAAAATTATTTGGCTGTGGCGGAGTCCTTGCGGGATGATCCAGAACTCGCATTTGAACAGCTGGTAGATTTAACGGGTGTAGATTATTCAGTGCATGCATTGGCTGATTCTTTTTCGGGACGCTTTGCGGTGGTTTCGCACCTTCTTTCGATTCGCCACAATGTACGTCTCCGCCTTCGGACTTTTGCCGAAGATTCGGATTTCCCCATGGTCGCTTCCCTTTGTGCGGTCTGGCCCAGCGCGAATTGGTTCGAGCGCGAGGCCTTTGATCTCTTTGGCGTGATGTTCATGGGGCATCCGGATCTGCGCCGGATCCTGACTGACTATGGGTTTGTTGGTCATCCGTTCCGCAAAGATTTTCCGGTGTCGGGCTTTGTGGAAATGCGCTACGACCAGGATTTGGGGCGTGTGATCTACCAGCCTGTCTCCATAGAACCGCGAGAAAATACACCTAGAATCGTGCGCGAAGATTCCTACGGGGATGTTGGTCATGGCTGAAATTCGTAACTACACGATCAACTTTGGACCACAGCACCCGTCGGCGCACGGCGTGCTCCGATTGGTATTGGAGCTTGACGGCGAGGTTGTCGAGCGTGCGGATCCTCATATCGGACTTCTTCATCGGGGAACGGAGAAGCTTGCCGAAACCAGGACATGGATTCAATCTGTTCCGTACATGGATCGGCTTGACTACGTCTCCATGATGTGCAACGAGCACGCTTATTGCATGGCTATTGAGCGTCTTCTCGGATTGGAAGTGCCGCTCCGGGCACAATACATTCGTGTGATGTACGATGAAATCACGCGGATTTTGAATCACCTTTTGGCAGTCGGAACTCACGCACTCGACATCGGGGCGATGACCATGGTTCTTTACACGTTCAGAGAGCGTGAAGATCTCATGGACGCATATGAAGCCGTATCGGGTGCTCGAATGCATGCGGCATACTACCGCCCAGGTGGTGTTTATCGGGATTTGCCTGATCGCATGCCGCAGTATGAAGTATCCAAGTGGAAAAGCGAAAAGATCGTTCGTGAGCTCAATGAGAATCGTCAGGGCTCACTGCTCGATTTTCTTGAAGATTTCTGTGAACGATTCCCCCGTTATGTTGATGAATACGAGACTCTGCTGACGGATAACCGAATCTGGAAGCAGCGGACGGTTGGGATCGGTGTTGTTTCGCCGGAGCAGGCCTTGGCGCTTGGATTCACCGGTGTGATGTTGCGTGGTTCCGGCATCGAATGGGATTTAAGAAAAAAGCAGCCGTACGAAGTTTACAGCCAAATGGACTTCGACATTCCGATAGGAACGGCTGGTGACTGCTACGACCGTTACTTGTGTCGCATCGAAGAAATGCGTCAATCCAATCGGATTGTCAAGCAATGCATCGAATGGCTTCGCAAAAACCCCGGCCCGGTAATATCCGATAATCACAAGGTAGCCCCTCCTGCACGAGAGCAGATGAAGGCAAACATGGAAGAGCTGATTCACCATTTCAAGCTCTTCACGGAAGGTATTCATGTTCCAGCGGGTGAGGTGTATGCGCCCGTTGAACACCCCAAGGGAGAGTTTGGGGTATATGCCATCTCTGACGGTGCAAATAAACCGTACAGGTTGAAGTTACGCTCACCTGGATTTGCACATTTGTCGGCGATGGATGCAATGTCACGAGGACACATGATTGCAGACGTCGTTGCAATCATTGGCACGATGGACATCGTGTTTGGCGACGTAGACCGGTAAATGTAAGCCATATGTTGATCCAAGTGGTGTAAACAGTATTCTTGCAGGCAGACGAACGGAATATGCTTAGTCCTGAATCTTTGAAAAAAATTGATCGCGAGATAGCTAAATATCCTGTTGATCAGAAGCAGTCGGCTTGCATGTCTGCATTGCGAATTGCGCAGATGGAAAAAGGCTGGCTAGCCAAAGAGACGATCGAGTTCGTTGCTCGGTATCTCGATATGCCTTCAATTGCGGCTTACGAGGTTGCGACGTTTTACAACATGTACGATCTGACGCCAGTTGGCGCAAAAAAAATTACCATTTGCACCAACTTGCCGTGCGTTCTCTCCGGCGGCGTACATGCAGCTGAGTACCTGAAGAAGAAACTCGGGATTGATTTTAACGAAACGACTGCTGATGGGCTTTTTACGCTGAAAGAAGGGGAATGCATGGGTGCATGTGGTGACGCACCAGTACTTCTCTTAAACAACCATCGCATGTGCAGTTGGATGACGGAAGAGAAAATCGATCAACTTCTGGCTGATCTTAAAAAATGAGCGCTCAAGGCATTATTCTCTCTGGGCTTGACGGCGACAGGACTTGGCGCCTCACCGACTATCTAAAGCGCGGTGGATATGAGGCGCTTAAAAAGATTATTGCCGATAAAATTCCGGCTGATCAAATCATTGCTGAGGTCAAAAAATCTGCGCTGCGCGGTCGGGGTGGTGCCGGGTTTCCAACGGGTTTGAAATGGAGTTTCATGCCAAGGGCGTTCCCTGGCGCGAAGTATATCGCCTGTAACTCCGATGAGGGTGAGCCCGGCACGTTCAAGGATCGTGACATCCTTCGGTTTAATCCCCATTCAGTAATTGAGGGTATGGTGATCGCCGGATATGCGATGGGGTGCGAGCGGGGTTACAACTATATTCACGGAGAAATTTTCGAGACCTACGAGCGTTTCGAAGAGGCTCTGCAAGAGGCGCGGGACGCTGGGCTTCTTGGGAAAAACATTCTTGGCTCGGATTTTAGTTTTGAGCTCTTCGCTCATCATGGCTACGGGGCCTATATTTGTGGTGAAGAGACGGCATTGCTAGAGTCGATCGAAGGAAAGAAAGGGCAGCCTCGTTTCAAGCCGCCTTTTCCGGCTAGTTTTGGTCTGTACGGGAAGCCAACGACGATCAACAACACTGAGACATTTGCTTCAATTCCATACATCATTCGCGAGGGCGGGGACGCGTTCCTTGCGCTGGGAAAGCCTAATAACGGCGGCACAAAGCTCTTTTCAGTTTCTGGTCATGTAAATCGGCCAGGAAATTACGAGATCCCGCTTGGTACACCTTTTCCCGTGCTGCTCGAAATGGCAGGCGGGATGCGTGGTGGGCGTAAACTGAAGGGTGTAATTCCAGGCGGGTCGTCTGCTCCGGTGCTGCCGGGCCACGTTATGATGGATTGTACGATGGACTATGACTCGATTTCCAAGGCAGGATCGATGTTGGGTTCTGGCGCTGTGATCGTCATGGACGAGTCCACCTGTATGGTGAAGTCCCTTGAACGGCTCTCTTACTTTTACTTTGAAGAGTCGTGTGGCCAATGTACGCCATGCCGGGAAGGGACAGGCTGGTTATATAGGGTTGTCCATCGAATTGAGAACGGCTTGGGACGTCCCGATGATCTCGATTTGTTGAATAGTGTTACAGCAAACATCATGGGCAGAACGATCTGCGCCTTGGGAGATGCTGCGTCAATGCCAGTTCAAAGCTTTATCAAGCACTTCGGCGACGAATTCGCCTACCACATTGAACACAAAAAATGTCTCGTGCCGGTTGATGTTCAGCGCGAAGGCAGCAAGATTTTCGTGGGCTCGACATGCTAGAAATCGAAATTGACGGCAAGCAATTGCAGGTTCCTGACGGAAGTACCGTCATAGAGGCTGCAAGTAAAGTGGGTGCGTACGTTCCCCATTTCTGCTATCACAAGAAGCTGTCCATTGCTGCGAACTGCCGGATGTGCCTTGTTCAGGTTGAAAAGGCTCCCAAGCCATTGCCTGCTTGTGCAACTCCGGTAACAAACGGCATGAAGGTATGGACTCATTCTGAGCCTGCGATTAAGGCTCAGAAAGGTGTGATGGAGTTCCTGCTTATCAATCACCCGCTTGATTGCCCAATCTGCGACCAAGGTGGCGAATGTCAGTTGCAGGATCTATCTGTCGGATATGGTGGCGTTTCCTCGCGCTACCAGGAAGAAAAGCGAGTCGTCTCGAATAAGGATCTTGGTTCCCTCGTATCAACCGATATGACGAGGTGCATCAACTGCACGCGCTGCGTTCGATTTACGACGGAAATCGCGGGGTTGATGGAGCTCGGGCAGGCATTCCGGGGTGAGCACGCCGAGATCATGCCTTTTGTGGAAAAGGCGCTTGAATCTGAGTTGTCAGGTAACATTATCGACCTGTGTCCGGTTGGGGCACTTACGTCGAAGCCGTTCCGTTTTGGCGCACGCGCTTGGGAGATGTCGCGCAGGAAGTCTGTGAGCCCGCACGATTCTTTGGGGTCGAATCTGATCGTTCAGATTAAGAACGATAAAGTCAAACGCGTTTTGCCGCTTGAAAACGAGGCAATTAACGAATGCTGGCTTTCCGACAGGGATCGTTTCTCTTACGAGGCAGTGAATGGACCTGAGCGGCTTCTCAAACCGATGATCAAGCAAGGTGGGGTGTGGCAGGAAGCGACTTGGGAAGTGGCGCTCGAGTACGTCGTCAACGGGCTGAAGTCCGTTTCCAAGGAGCACGGGCCTAAGTCAATAGGGGCCTGGATTTCCCCGCACAGTACGCTTGAGGAAATGTATCTTGCTCAGCGCTTGATGCGGGGACTGGAGTCCGGGAACGTGGACTTCCGGCTTAGGCAGTCTGATTTCTCGGCTGATGATAAGCTTGAAGGGGCGCCATGGCTCGGCATGTCGATCGCAGATGTATCGAAACTGGACCGCTTGTTGATTGTTGGCTCTTTCTTTCGTAAGGATCATCCGCTGCTTGCGCAGCGGGTCCGTCAAGCAGCGAAGAAGGGGCTTAAGATCAACGCATTGGGAGCGGCATTTGATGACTGGAGATTGCCGCTCGCAAATGTCTGCAAAGTAGCTCCAGATGAATTCAAGGTTGTACTGGCGCGTATTGCCGGTCGAATTGCTTCTCAAACCAGTCAGTCCATCAGCGACGAGCTGGCCAGTTTTGTAAGCGAGTCTGGCGCTGATAATGAATCGAGCGCAATTGCAGATTCTATTGCCAGTGGACGCAAGATCGCAATCTGGCTCGGCAATCAGGCCGCGCAGGACGTGGAATCTGTTCAACTTCAGATCCTGATTCAAGAGATTGCACGTCTCTCACGCGCGAGCTTCGGCGTTATTGGCGAAGCGGCAAATAGCGTAGGCGGGTACATTGCTGGGGCGATTCCTCATGCCGATTTGGCAGGGATGAACGTCCAGCAGATGATCAATGGAGATCTTAAAGCATGTGTGTTACTGGGTGTTGAGCCCGAATATGACATGGCTGACGGAGTTGCTGCGCGGACTGCTTTGCAGAACGCAGAAACTGTCATCGTCCTAAATGCGTTTAAATCCAAAGATGCCCTGGACTACGCTGACGTCATGTTGCCTGTCGCTCCATTTACGGAGACCGCAGGTACATACGTGAATGCCGAAGGCGCAATTCAATCATTTTATTCGGTGGTTAAGAGTACGGGTGATTCTCGTCCGGCATGGAAAATTCTTCGAGTTCTGGGCTCAATGGCAGGTATTCCTGGATTTGAGTTTGAACGTATCGAAGATGTGCGTGACGCTAGTTTGGGCCCTAATCATGCAAATGTTAAGTTGAGTAATGTTCTGAAAGGATGCGTTGTGACGGCTAAGCGTAAGGCTTGCTCATTGCAGCGAGTTTCAGACATTCCGCCTTATGCTGCTGATCCGATCGTTCGTCGGTCCGAACCTCTTCAAAATACATTGGATGCAGTTATTCCTACTGCAAGAATGTCCAGCAAGACACTCGCGGAAATTGGCGTGGGTGACGGGGAGAAAGTACGCGTTAAGTCGAAGTCTGGCGAAGTGACGATTTTTGCCCAGGTTGATAGCGGTGTTGCAGATGGTTGCGTACGACTTGCCGGTGCTCATGATGCGACCAAGCTACTTGGCAGTCTTAGCGCTGAAATTTTGGTGGAGCGTGCCTGATGGAAAATGTCCTGCAGCCCGTTGCTGAATTTTTCGGGGATGTTTGGCCTTTGGTCTGGAGCCTAGCGAAAATTGTCGGGATCATTGCTCCCTTGTTTTTGTGTGTGGCATATCTCACTCTGGCTGAACGCAAGGTGATCGGTTACATGCAGGTACGAATTGGGCCCAATCGGGTTGGACCCAAAGGATTGCTTCAACCGATCGCGGACGGTGTAAAGCTCTTGCTTAAGGAAATAATCGTTCCTAGTTGCGCCAGCAAGAGTTTGTTTATTGTTGGGCCAGTGCTAGCGTTGGGGCCGGCGCTTGCTGCGTGGGCCGTAGTGCCATTTGCAGATGGGTGGGTAGTTGGTAATGTTGATGCGGGTTTGCTGTTCCTTCTAGCTATTACATCAATTGAAGTCTACGGAGTAATCATCGCGGCATGGGCATCAAACTCCAAGTATGCTTTCCTTGGGGGGATGCGGGCGGCGGCGCAGATGGTTTCGTATGAAATCTCTATGGGGTTCGCTCTGGTGAGTGTCCTAATGATTTCATCGAGCTTGAATTTGACAGATATCGTCAGTAGTCAAGGCAAGGGTCAGTGGGCCGATTGGGGTTTTGGCTTCCTTAGCTGGAACTGGCTGCCGCTTTTTCCAATGTTCTTGGTTTATCTGATTTCCGGGGTTGCGGAAACAAATCGTGCGCCGTTCGATGTTGTCGAAGGAGAGTCCGAGATTGTTGCGGGACACATGATTGAGTATTCGGGAATGGCGTTCGCACTGTTCTTCCTTGGTGAGTACGCGAACATGATTCTTATCTCCGCGCTCACGTCTATCCTGTTTCTCGGGGGATGGTTGTCTCCGTTCGGGTTTCTCCCAGACAGCTTTGTTTGGTTGGCACTTAAAACATCCTTCATCCTGTTTCTATTCCTTTGGTTCCGCGCGACATTTCCGCGGTTCAGATATGACCATATCATGCGTCTGGGTTGGAAGGTATTTATTCCGGTAACACTTTTCTGGGTGATGCTTGTTGCTGTTTGGATCATGTCTCCCCTGTCGGTTTGGAAGTGAGGGGTAAATTATGGGTTCTATGAAGGATTTTGTAGGCAGTCTTTTTTTAAAGGAACTGCTGAAAGGAATGGCTCTTACAGGGCGGCATCTCTTTGCACGTAAGATTACCGTTCAGTTTCCAGAAGAAAAGACACCACAGAGCCCTCGTTTTCGTGGCCTACATGCATTGCGCCGGTATCCGAATGGCGAAGAACGCTGTATTGCATGTAAGCTTTGTGAGGCTGTTTGTCCTGCTATGGCGATCACCATCGAATCTGAACAGCGGGGTGATGGATCCCGTCGCACAAGTCGATACGACATCGATTTGACGAAGTGCATATTTTGTGGGTTTTGTGAAGAGGCGTGCCCCGTTGATGCGGTGGTTGAAACCCGAATATTTGAATATCATGGCGAAAAGCGGGGCGATCTTTATTACACGAAACAGATGCTTCTTGCTGTGGGCGAAAAACACGAGAAGCAGATTGCTGCCGATCGTGAAGTTGAATCCAAGTACCGCTGATTGTAGTCAATTGGCAACCAGGATATAGACATGGATTTTCAGGTGGTAGTTTTCTATTTCTTCTCGGCGATCATGGTGATAGCTTCGCTGAAGGTAATTACGTCCCGGAATCCGGTACATGCCGCTTTGTACTTGGTGCTCTCCTTTGTTTCAGCAAGCGGGATTTGGTTGCTGCTGCAGGCTGAGTTTTTGGCGATAGCGCTGGTGATGGTTTATGTCGGTGCAGTGATGGTGCTGTTCCTGTTCGTTGTGATGATGCTCGACATAAACATCGAAAGGCTTCGGCAGGGATTCTGGAGCTATCTCCCGGTTGGTGCGTTGATTGCGATTGCAATGGTCGTCGAAATGGGAATGGTTCTGGGCACTTATTTCGGACTTGACTCCGTACCTTTGCCTCCTGCGCCTGAGCAGGGATACAGCAATACAAAGGCGTTGGGTAGGCTTCTATTCACGGAGTACGCTTATCCGTTTGAGCTTGCCTCGATTGTGCTTCTTGTTGCAATGATCGCTGCTGTGGCGCTGACCTTGCGTAAGCGAGATAGTGTTAAGAAAGTTGACCCGTCTGCTCAGGTGGCAGTTCAGCGAAATGATCGCCTACGGATTGTTTCGATGCCTTCTGATTCAGAATAATTAAAGCGTTAATTAAGACCTCGGGATTGCTGATGCTGCCACTTTCTCATTATCTGATTTTGGGTGCCATTCTCTTTGCGATCAGCGTAGTTGGCATATTCTTGAACAGAAAGAATCTGATCGTTCTTTTGATGGCGATTGAACTAATGCTTCTGGCGGTAAATATTAACTTCGTAGCGTTTTCTCGTTATCTGGGAGATGCAGCGGGGCAAATCTTCGTGTTTTTTGTTCTGACTGTCGCTGCCGCTGAGTCAGGGATAGGTCTTGCCATCTTGGTGGCTCTGTTCCGAAATCTGCGCACGATTCATGTTGATGATCTGGATACTCTCAAGGGATAAGGAAGCTTTTTGATGTCGGATATGCAAAAGCTCTACCTCGTAGTTCCGCTCGCTCCGCTTTTGGGTGCAGTCATTGCTGGTCTTTTTGGAAAGGCCATCGGGCGGGCAGGGGCACATACAGTCACTATCCTTGGTGTGGCTATCTCGTTTGTCTGCTCGGTTTTCATTTTCAATGACGTGGCTGCAGGCAATACCTTCAACGGAACGTTATACACATGGGCAACAAGTGGTGCTTTGACGTTTGAAGTCGGATTCCTAATCGATACTCTGACGGTCATGATGATGATCGTTGTCACCTTCGTGTCCTTGATGGTGCACGTGTATACGATAGGCTATATGACTGATGATCCTGGCTACCAGCGTTTCTTCAGCTATATCTCGCTTTTCACGTTTTCGATGCTGATGCTGGTCATGTCCAACAATTTCCTACAGCTTTTCTTTGGCTGGGAGGCTGTTGGTCTGGTTTCCTACCTTCTGATCGGATTCTGGTATACCCGTCCCACCGCGATCTTCGCAAACATGAAGGCTTTTCTTGTTAATCGTGTTGGCGATTTTGGTTTTCTACTTGGCATCGGATTGATTGCAGCCTACGCGGGGAGCCTCAACTACGCAGAAGTGTTCAACAAGGCGGGAGATCTTGCTGGAATGACTGTTCCGGCAACGGGTTGGCCATTGATCACCGCAGTCTGTATCGGTCTCTTCATCGGTGCAATGGGCAAATCTGCGCAGGTTCCCTTGCACGTCTGGCTGCCGGATTCCATGGAAGGTCCTACGCCGATTTCAGCGTTGATTCATGCTGCGACGATGGTGACCGCAGGTATTTTCATGGTCGCGCGCATGTCCCCGTTGTTTGAACTGTCGGATACCGCGCTCAGCTTCGTTCTGATCATCGGTGCAACGACGGCATTGTTCATGGGCTTTCTTGGCATTGTTCAAAATGATATCAAGCGTGTTGTTGCGTATTCGACACTTTCTCAGCTGGGTTATATGACAGTTGCGCTGGGTGTTTCTGCATACTCTGCTGCGGTATTCCATCTGATGACCCATGCGTTCTTCAAGGCGCTTCTGTTCCTTGGAGCTGGTTCGGTTATTATCGGAATGCATCATGATCAGGATATGCGCAACATGGGCGGCCTCTGGAAGTATATGCCTGTTACCTGGATCACATCTCTTGTTGGCTCATTGGCCTTAATCGGGTTTCCGTTTCTCTCTGGTTTCTATTCTAAGGACTCGATCATTGAGGCGGTTGGCGTGTCGCATTTGGCAGGGTCAGGCTATGCATACATATGTGTGATCGTTGGGGTATTCGTTACTGCCTTTTACTCCTTTCGCATGTATTTCCTTGTCTTCCACGGCAAAGAGCGGTTTGGATTGGTGCATGAGAGCCATCACGATGTTCATCACCACGATGATGGTGATGCATCGCATGACGAAGATCACCATCACGGCCTCGCACCTGGGCAAAAGCCCCACGAGTCTCCTTGGGTCGTAACAGTCCCTCTCGTCATGCTCGCCATCCCTTCGATGTTGGTTGGGTTTTACACAATCGAACCGATGTTGTTTGGAGAATACTTCAAGGGTGTAATTTACTTTTCCGATGCGCACCCGGTTATGGCTGAACTGGAGGAGGAGTTCCACGGGGCCGTTGCAATGGCATTGCACGGATTCACGACTTTGCCGTTCTTCCTTGCCATGAGCGGTGTCGTGTTAGCTTGGTTCCTTTATCTTGTCCAGCCGTGGATTCCCGAAAAGGTTATGCTGGCCTTTAAGCCCATTCACACATTGCTTGAAAATAAGTATTACTTTGATAAGTTTAATGAAACCGTTTTCGCGGGCGGGGCACGTTTGTTGGGCAAGGGTATGTGGAAAGCTGGTGATCAGGCGATCATCGATGGAATGGTGGTGAACGGTTCAGCCAAATTTGTCGGATGGATTGCTCAGCTCACCAGGCTCTTCCAGAGCGGTCATATCTACCAGTATGCGTTTTCCATGATCATCGGCGTTTTTGTACTCCTCGTTTTTTGGATCAATCGGGGTTGACGGTCGGACTGGAATATACAGGACGCAGCAGACCATTTGATGAACTGATGCACCGTAAGGTGTAGATGACGGAAATTTAAGATGACGGGTATTCCATTCCTCAGCCTCGCGATTTGGGTGCCGATCGTCGGCGGCCTGGTGGCCCTGGCGACAGGTTCCGACAAGAATGCACCGGTAGCGAGGTTTGTTGCGCTGTTTACTGCTCTTGTGGGGCTCGCGGTCAGTATTCCGCTCTTCACTGGTTTCGACGTCGCTACAAGTTCTATGCAGTTTGTTGAAGCTTATGCTTGGATTCCGCGTTTCAACATCAATTACTATCTTGGCGTTGATGGCATCTCCGTGTTGTTCGTGGTTCTGAATAGTTTTATCACTGTTATCGTAGTGATTGCAGGCTGGGATGTGATTCAGGAAAAGGTTTCCCAGTACATGGCCGGATTCCTGATTATGTCGGGTCTTATAAACGGCATATTTACTGCGCTGGATGGTGTTCTGTTTTACGTGTTCTTTGAGGCCTCTCTGATTCCGTTGTTTATCATCATCGGTGTATGGGGTGGGCCTAATCGAGTTTACGCGGCCATTAAGTTTTTTCTCTACACGCTAGCGGGTTCGCTTTTAATGTTGGTCGCACTGCTTTACCTCTTCATGGAGTCGGGTGGTAGCTTCAATATTCTCGAATGGCACGAGCTTAAGCTCGGGATGGATGTCCAGACCTTGATTTTTTGGGCGTTTCTGGTGTCGTTCGCAGTTAAGGTCCCTATGTTTCCGGTCCATACCTGGCTGCCTGATGCTCACGTTGAGGCGCCTACAGGGGGTTCCATCGTTCTGGCAGCGATTGGTCTCAAGCTTGGGGCGTACGGTTTTCTTCGATTTTCGCTGCCTATCACGCCGGACGCGGCACAAGCTTTTGCTCCGATGATGATTACGCTTTCCCTGATTGCCGTCATCTATATCGGATTCGTGGCGCTCGTTCAGACCGACATGAAGAAATTGGTCGCATATTCGTCAATCTCGCATATGGGATTTGTAACGCTCGGATTCTTTATTTTTAACCCGCTCGGCGTCGAAGGTGCGCTCGTCCAGATGATCTCGCATGGATTTGTTTCCGGTGCGATGTTTGCGTGTATTGGCGTGCTGTACGACCGAATGCATTCGCGCCAGATTGCTGATTATGGTGGCGTTGTGAACGTGATGCCCAAGTTTGCAGCGCTGTTCATGTTGTTTGCGATGGCGAATTCCGGACTTCCAGCAACCTCTGGGTTTGTAGGGGAATTCATGGTTGCATTGGGTGCGGTTCAGCACAACTTTTGGGTAGGTTTTGCTGCGGCGACGACGCTGATACTTGGGGCGGCGTACACGCTGTGGATGTACAAGCGCGTGGTGTTTGGCGCTATTGCTAACGATCATGTTGCTGAACTGAAGGACATCAATAATCGAGAGTTCGTTTTTCTTCTTGTTCTTGCCGTGTGTGTTCTTGCAATGGGGATTTACCCCTTCCCCGTCACGAACGTTATGCATGCATCGGTCAGCGATCTGCTGAAACATGTTGCGGCTGGCAAGTTGTAATCACGGGTTGTCATTGAATTCTTGCAGAGTGGTCCAATAATGAATTTCGTCACTCCCGATTTCTACCCGGCTGCGTCAGAGCTGTTTGTTGCCTGCATGGCTATCGTTGTGCTCATGGCGACGACATTCGCTAAAGATGCTCGCAGCGTTGGGTACTGGTTGTCAGTCCTTACCTTGGTCGGGGCAGCGCTCGTCACCTTGTTCACCATGGATGGTCAGGTTTCGTTCACGTTCAGCAATATGTACGTGGATGACCTGATGGGCGACTTCCTAAAGCTGATGCTTTATTTTGCGGTACTTGTCGTTCTGATTTACTCAAGGGGTTACATGAATGATCGCAACATCGAATCCCCTGAGTTTTATCTACTGGTTATTTTCGCAACGCTTGGCATGATGGTGATGGTGTCAGCAAATCACTTCCTGACGCTTTATCTTGGTCTTGAATTGCTTTCGCTTGCGCTGTATGCAATGGTTGCTTTGCAGAGGGATTCCGTCCGTTGTACGGAAGCTGCAATGAAGTACTTTGTTCTTGGGGCGCTAGCGTCTGGTTTGCTGCTCTACGGGATTTCGATGGTTTACGGTGCGACAGGAACGCTTGAGATTTCTGGTGTCGCGCAGGCGGTTTATCACCAGGCGGGCAATCGTACGGTTCTCATGTTCGGCCTTGTCTTTCTCGTCGCCGGGCTGGCATTCAAGCTGGGCGTTGTTCCCTTTCATATGTGGATTCCCGACGTATATCAGGGTGCGCCTACGTCGGTGACGCTCTTGATCGCTTCGGCGCCCAAGCTTGCTGCGTTCGCTATGGCCATGAGGTTGCTGGTGAATGGATTGTTTGATCTTGCAGATCAATGGCAGTCTATGCTGATGTTTATGGCAGTTCTATCCATTGTTCTTGGTAACCTTGCGGCGATTGCCCAGACGAATCTGAAGCGGATGCTCGGTTATTCTGGCATCTCCCATATGGGCTTTATGCTGCTCGGGCTGGTCTCAGGTGTTGTAGGCGGGGATCGACATTTTGCTCTGAATGCATACAGCTCGTCTATGTTTTATGTTGTTGCTTACGTGCTGATGAGCCTCGCGTCGTTTGGGGTTTTGATTCTCATGTCGCGTGTGGGATTCGAGGCTGAGACGCTTGATGATTTCAAGGGGCTCAATAAGCGCAATTCGTGGTTCGCTGGTGTGATGGCGATATCTATGTTTTCGATGGCCGGGATCCCTTTCTTTATCGGATTTTTTGCGAAGTTTTCGGTGCTTCAGGCTGTCGTCGCGGCCGGCTACATCGGGGTTGCGATTCTTGCGGTTGTTATGTCGTTGATCGGCGCTTATTACTATCTACGTGTTGTTAAGGTGATGTTCTTCGACGAACCTTTGGATGCGTCAGTGATTCATGCTCCTGCGGAAATGCGTGTGATGTTGTCGCTGAATGGCATTGCTATCGCAGTTCTCGGGATCTTGCCACAGGGTTTGATGTCGGTTTGTGCGTACGCGCTGCTGGGTTCCCTTTAACCTAAAGCGTTTGAAAGATGTGTTTGCTTTAAGGGTTAGGTTAAAGTGCCGTCTATGGCGGTAATCATTGCTGCGGCGGTGCTTGCCAATCTGAGTTTTATTTCAAGCAGGCCGTTCGGTGTTCTTCCCCGTCGGACGTTGAAGTCAGCGTGGCTTCACGTTTCTGAGCTGGGGGCGGCCTATTTGGTATTTCTTTATTTCTGCCTCTGGATGGAGCGTGCGGAGCACGGTGTCGCTTATTCACAGGGGTGGGAATTCTACGCTGCCTCGCTCTGTGTGTTTCTAGTGTTTGGCTTTCCCGGGTTTGTTTATCGTTTTTTTGTTTCCCGGTGATGCCTTTCAGCTTCGTTTAGGTTTCCGCAGGTCGTGACTGGGTGATCGGCGATCATCTCTTGCATTAGTAGTGTAGGTGTGTGGGTAGGTTCGTTTTTTTGTAAGGCTGCCATCGGTGCGGCCTTTTTTATTGGTTGTCAGGGACCCATTTCAAAAGTATTTCCTTGAGCTGGTTTTGGGTATAGGGTTTGGGCAGGAAATCATCCATGCCTGCTTCCAGACATGTGGCGCGGTCTTCGTCGAGCGCATTGGCGGTCACCGCGATGATGGGGGTGCGGAGATTGTTCCGTTGTCGCGCGCGAATGATTCGGGTCGTTTCGTATCCATCTAATTCAGGCATTTGGCAGTCCATGAGTATGATGTCGAAATCCTTCCTGGCGATCAGGTTCAGAACGTCTTTCCCGTCGCCGGCTGTGTCGACGTGACATCCGAGCTCTTCGAGCTGCATTGTCGCCAGAAGCTGATTGATACGATGATCGTCGGCAATGAGCACGCGTAATCCTTTTGTTGCATTCGATGTTGCAGTTAGATGCGGTTGTTGTCTTTCGAACTGACTTAAACCTACAGTGATTGAATCAGTACTTTTAACTGGCACTGTGAACCAAAATTTGGAACCGTGACGGATGCTGCTTTCTACGCCGATCTCACCCCCGGCGAGTTTGACAAGTTTGCGGCATACAGCCAGTCCTAAACCCGTTCCGCCGTAACGTCGAGCGTGTGAGCTGTCTGCCTGTGTGAAGGGGGAGAACAGATGAGGCATCACATTCTCCGGGATGCCAATCCCGGTGTCTTTTACGGAAAAATGTAATTGTCGGTGTTCGGGCGCGTCATGGCGCATCGGGTGTGCTTCGAGAGCGACAACGATCTCGCCTGTTTGGGTGAATTTCATGGCGTTACCGACCAGGTTCATCAGGATCTGGCGGAGTCGGTTTGGATCGGCGAGTACGAGGGGTGGTATTTCGTTTCGGAAGATTGGCTTGAGGGTGATTCCCTTTTCCTGGGCTTTCGGTTCAAAGAATGCGGTGATTTCCTCTATCAAGGACTTTGGACTGAACGGGATATTTTCGAGCTCCATGCGTCCCGCCTCGAGTTTTGAGAAGTCCAGAATGTCGTTGATGACTCTAAGGAGGCTGTCGGCAGAGTTCTGAATGTGACCAAGGAGCCGTTGCTGATGTGCGTCGAGCTTGGAGTCCGCTAGGAGTTCTGCCATACCCATCACGCCGTTCATTGGTGTTCTGATCTCATGGCTCATGGTTGCCAGGAACAGGGACTTTGCTTTGTTGGCCTGCTCTGCCGCATCTTTGGCGATGCTGAGCTGGAGGTCACGGGTCTGGATCTGTTCCAGCATCGCATTGAAGCCGTTCATGAGGGTTCCGATCTCATCGGTTCCGCCCGGCGCCACTCGGACGCTGTAATCCCGAGTTTCGGTCACCGTTTGCATTTGTGCTGCCAGTGCCTCGACCGGTGCTGCGATGACCCGTTGCAGACGCGATGCGAGCAGCCATGCGATGAGGGTGGCCGCCAGTAATATCCCGGCGGCGGCCAGGATGCGTTCGCGGACGAGTTTCATCAGGGCGCTCAGATCGAAGAAGACTTCTATGCGCCCGATCACCTTGTCGTTGAGGCGAACAGCTTGATCAACCTCAAGTGTAGGGTTATGCCATAACGCGGTCAGTGTGTGCTCTCGGTGCGCCAGTTCGGCTTGTCCTGCAGTCGGAATGGACTGGATGAGGTCAGCGTGTTCGGGGCGTGTGCTGTCGAAGCGCGCGAAGATCGTGCCGTCTGGAAGCCGAAGGCGCGCTGCGATGATTTCGTGGTTGCTGGCCAGCGCCGACAGAATTTCCCGACCTGCTTCGGGGTCGCGGAAGGACAGGGCGGCGGTGCTGTTCAATCCCAGGATGGTCGTCAGTGATACCGCGTGTTCCTGTTTGGTTTCGATGGTGGCCGAGAATTCGCTGCTCACCTGGGCTGTCAGTGCGACGAGCAGTCCGATTGCCGTGGTGATCAGCGCGATGGCGATGATCTTGAATTTGATCGGCTGTCGCAGAAGGGCTTCACGCATCATTCTGCGCCTCCCTTGTCGTCGCCCACGACGGTCGCGAGATTCAGCAGCTTGGCACTGACGCGAAGGTCTGCGCGGGCGATGGCGTCCATGTTGATGACCGGATGAATTCTTCCGCGCTTGCGGATCAAGGCAATCATTCCGCCCTTTTCCGTGAAGCTCGGTATGTCGCTGACTGTGAGGATCCTGAGCGCGGTTGCGCGGCGAAGCAGTTCAGGATGAACCGGCCAGACGGCGTCGCCGACGTAGAGGATCTGGCATTCGGCCAGGTTTCGCAGTTCGATCTGTCGGGTGACCGTAAGGCTATGGTTATCTACATTTTCTCCCTGGACGGCCTTGCTCAGGAGCGGGGCGAGTGTGTCGTCCAGTACGCAGAATCTGAATGGGTCGCCAGGCTTGCGTGCGACGTCCGGCCAGCGGACGAAGTGGACGAAGTTGTAGAGGAAGGCGGCCTTGACTTCGGCTTCCGCAAACGGCTCCACGCTGCTCGCCGGCGCCGTCAGCGTGGCGACGCCCAAGGTCAGCAGCAGTCGCCACCGCCCCGGAAAGCGGGACAGCGCGTGCATGATTTCTGCGAGGACTTGGCGCGGACGCGGACGGTTCAAGGCGGGATGCCGTCAGAAGCGGAGGTTGGCGGTGAGGTAATACTCCCGGGGAACGGGGTACGCCGAGCTGGAGATCAGTGCGAGCCCTCCGAATTCCGTGTGGGCAGGGCCCATCAGGTTGCGGCCCACGAGCGCCAGATCGGCCGATTTGCTGGCCCGCCACGCCAGGCGCATGTCCGCAGTCAGGTAGTCGGCGACGGCCTGCGCGGGCAGAGCGCTCACGTAACGTGCCTGAACATCGAGTTCGAGGTCATGGCGCAGGTCGGATCGGGAGATGATGCTGATCTGGTGGCGGGGGGATTCACCCTCGGCACGCAGCGGCAGGAGTTCCGTATTGCCGGGCTTGGTGTGCAGGTTCAGATCGAGATACGAGTAGGCCGTCAGCAGGCGCCAGGTGGTCGAGGGGCGGTAATCCAGGGAGATTTCGAACCCCGTGGCGCGGCCTTCCAGATTGTTGCCGGCACGTGCTATCCACGACATGGCGCGAGGCGGGAAAGGCGGGATCACGAGCGATGGCGTGCCGATCATGTCCACGCTGAGCAGCCTGTCGTAGTCGTTGATGAAGGCCGCGGTATCCAGGCTGAGGCGGGGTGAAAGTTGCGCCCGGTAGCCGATTTCGTACGCGATGAGACGTTCCGAGGCGAGATTCGGATTACCCACGGCGCTGACCGCCACGGGCAGTCCGAATGTCTGGGGCGTGGGGGCCAGACTGGAGTTGAGCGTTGCGCTGTCTTCGATGATGGAGGGTGTCCGGACGGCCCGTGATACCGCCATCCAGGCCGTGCTGCCGGAGCCTGACGTCCACCGCAGGCGGGCCGACGGCTGCCACTCCAGGCCGGTGAAGTCATTGTGCTCGCCCTTGACCCCGAGGGTCAGGCGCAGACGCTCGGCCAGGCTGACCGTATCTTCGGCGAAGATGCTGAACAATTGGTCGGTGCGCTGTGGGCGCGTCACGCTGGTGGGGAGGGTCAGGTTGGCATCTGCCTGGACGGCTCGGTAGCCGAAGCCCGCAATCAGGCTATGGGGCCCGGCGTCGGCAAAATGATGGCGGAAGTTCACGTCGGCCGTATTGATCTGGGCCGTGGCTGCGTTGCCGGCCGCACGCCAGTGGTCGAGACTGAACTGGTTGTAGTACGCCCGCAATTCGTCCCGGCTGCCATCCCCGTGCCCATGTTCCCAACGGCCGAGCAGATGGGCACCGGAATACTGTCGTTCGTCGGGCTTCATCTCACGGAAGGCCTCGCCCTGAACCGTGACCGTGTGGCCTGCCGATTCCCAGTCGTTGCGGAAGCCGGCGCGTCCACCGCTCCAGCGCATGTCGTCCTGGGTCGACGGGTCGGGGTTGGCAAACCGGTCGGCCTGATGCACCTTGGCGTACACGCGCCCGAAGCTGTGGTCGTTCAGGCGGTAGCCGTGGCGGGCGACGACTTCGGACTGGTGGTTGCCGACAACCGTGCCCACCAGCGTGCCTTGGGTGTCTTCGCTGTGGCGGGTGATGACGTTGATCACGCCATTGACCGCATTGGCCCCCCAAGTGCTGCCGCCGGGGCCGCGGACCACCTCGATACGGTCGATGTCCTGCATCACCAGATTCAGTTCGTCCCACAGCACGCCCGAGAAAAAGGGCGTGTAGACGCTGCGGCCGTCCACCATGACCAGCAACTTGTTGGCAAACTGATTGTTGAAGCCGCGGGCACTGACGGCCCACTCGGTTGCCGAGATACGGGCGACGTTGAGGCCGGGCACCGTACGCAGGAGTTCCGGGATCGTCGTGGCCCCTGAGCGGCGGATGTCCTCGGCGGTGAGCACGGTGACCGCTGCGGCCGTGTCTTCGACCCGTTCGCTGCGCTGACTGGCGATCGACACCCGAATGTCGGCCAATTCGTCAAGGCTCATCTGTTTGAGGCTGCTCAGGGCATCGGTGTCGGCCTGCGCGCTGGTGCCCAGGAGGGCGATGCCCAGGGCGAGGGCGGTGCGCGCAAGGGGCGCCATCAGGTGATGGGGCGGGCGGAGCGGTGGCATGCGGATTCCTCTGGCGGGGCCGGGGGGCGGCCGGAAGTTGCCTGGTCGGTACGGAAAAGTGCTCCGGATTCTAGCTGCCCTGCGGATTCTGCCTGTCACCATATGTCACGTCGGGCGGCATAAATGAAAAACCCCGGCCACCGCGTCCACGCGGCGAACCGGGGTGATCGGGCAGGCTGAGCGATCAGTCGGCGTAGGCGTCCATCGGCACGCAGGCACAGAACAGGTTGCGGTCGCCATACACATCGTCGATGCGATTGACGCTGGGCCAGAACTTGTTCTCGCCGACCCAGGGCAGCGGGAAGGCGGCTTCGCTGCGGCTATAGGGGCGGTTCCAGTCGCCCAGGAGATCGGCCTGGGTATGGGGCGCATGCTTGAGGGGATTGTCGTCGGCGGGCAGGCGACCGTCCTCGACGGCGCGGATCTCTGCACGGATGCTGATCATGGCCGCAATGAAGCGGTCGAGTTCGCCCTTGTCCTCGGATTCGGTCGGCTCCACCATGATCGTGCCGGCTACCGGGAAGGACATGGTCGGCGCGTGGAAGCCGTAATCCATCAGACGCTTGGCGATGTCCACCTCGGTGATGCCGGTGGCGGCCTTGATCGGGCGGATGTCGAGGATGCATTCGTGGGCGACGCGGCCCTGACCGCCCGAGTAGAGCACGGGATAGTGATCCTTCAGCAGGGTGGCCACGTAGTTGGCGTTGAGGATGGCGATTTCGGTGGCCTGCCGCAGACCGCGGCCGCCCATCATGGTGATGTACATCCACGAGATCGGGAGGATGCTGGCCGAGCCGAACGGGGCCGCGGAGACGGCGCCCTGGCCGGCCTGCGGGCGTGCCTCGTCGCCCGTGGGCGCCACTGCGTGGTCGGCCATGTAGGGCGCCAGATGCGCCTTGAGGCCGATGGGGCCCATGCCCGGCCCGCCGCCGCCATGGGGGATGCAGAAGGTCTTGTGCAGGTTCATGTGGCTCACGTCCGCACCGATGGTGGCGGGGGAGGTGAGGCCGACCTGGGCGTTGAGGTTGGCGCCGTCCATATACACCTGGCCCCCGTGGCGATGCACGGCGGCGCAGATTTCGCGGATGTTCTCCTCGAACACGCCGTGGGTGGACGGGTAGGTGATCATCAGCGCGGCAAGACGATCGGCAAAGCGGGCGGCCTTGGCCTCCAGGTCGGGCAGATCCACGTTGCCGTTGTCGTCGCAATCCACGACGACGACCTCCAGGCCGCACATCTGCGCGGTGGCCGGGTTGGTGCCGTGGGCAGAGCGGGGGATCAGGCACACGTTGCGCTGGCCTTGGCCATTGGCCGCATGGTAGCGGCGAATCGCCACGAGGCCGGCGTATTCACCCTGGGCGCCCGAGTTGGGCTGCAGGCAGATGGCGTCGAAACCGGTGATGGCACGCAGCTGGGCGGCGAGGCCGTCGAGGAGCTCCCGGTAGCCGGCGGTCTGCTCGGCCGGTGCGAAGGGATGGATATCGGCAAATTCGGGCCAGGTGACCGGGATCATCTCGCTGGTGGCGTTGAGCTTCATGGTGCACGAGCCCAGGGAGATCATGGAGTGGTCAAGTGCCAGGTCGCGGTTCTGCAGGCGCTTGAGGTAGCGCAGCATCTCGTGTTCGGTGTGGTGGGTGTTGAACACGGGGTGGCTCAGGATGGCGTCGTCGCGCAGCAGACCGGTGGGCAGATTGCCGCCGCGAGCCGCCACGGCGGCGTCCAGGGCGGCGATGTCGGCCGGGGCGCCCAAGGCGCCGAGCAGGGCGGCGACGTCGGCGGCGGTGGTCTTTTCATCCACCGAGATGCCGAGGCCGTGACCGTCCAGGTGGCGCAGGTTGAATCCGGCGGCCTGGGCGGCGGCGTACAGGGCGTCGGTGCGCGCGCCGGTGAGGAGCTGAAGTGTGTCGAAGAAGGCGTCGGTGCGAAGCGTGTACGCAGCGCTCCGCAGGCCTTCGGCCAGCACCGCGGCGAGGCGGTGGATGCGCGCGGCGATGGTGCGCAGGCCTTGCGGGCCGTGGTACACGGCGTACATCCCGGCCATGTTGGCGAGCAGCACCTGGGACGTGCAGATGTTGGAGTTGGCCTTCTCGCGACGGATGTGCTGCTCGCGGGTCTGCAGGCTCATGCGCAGGGCGGTCTTGCCACGGGCGTCCTTGGACACGCCGATGATGCGGCCGGGCATGGCGCGCACGTGGGCCTGGCGGGTGGCAAAGAAGGCCGCGTGGGGCCCGCCGAAGCCGAGGGGCACGCCGAAGCGCTGGGCCGAGCCGAGGGCGATGTCGGCGCCCAGGGCGCCGGGCGACTTGAGCATCACCAGGGCCATCAGGTCAGAGGCAACCGCGACCACCGCGCCCTTGGCCTTGAGGCCGGCGATCGCGGCGCTCGGGTCGATGACTTCACCGCGTTCGTTGGGGTACTGGAGGAGCGCGCCGAAGACCTCGTGATGGGGGGCGTCCTCGGCGGGCCCGACGATCAGCTCGAAGCCGAAGTACTCGGCGCGGGTGCGCACCACGTCAAGGGTTTGCGGAAAGACGGCTTCATCCACGAAGAAGGCCTGGCTCTTCACCTTGGCGATGCGGCGCGCCATGGTCATGGCCTCGGCGGCGGCAGTCGCTTCGTCCAGCAGCGAGGCGTTGGCGAGTTCCAGGCCGGTGAGGTCGATCACCATCTGCTGGAAGTTGAGCAGGGCTTCCAGGCGGCCCTGGGCGATCTCGGCCTGGTAGGGCGTGTAGGCGGTGTACCAGCCGGGGTTCTCCATCACATTGCGCAGGATCACCTTGGGCGTCAGGGTGTCGTAGTAGCCCATGCCAATCAGGGATTTCTTCAGCACATTCTTCGACGCGATGGCCTTGAGCTCGGCCAGGGCTTCATGCTCGGGCACCGGCTCGCCGAGGGCCAGGGGCGCGGCCAGGCGGATGCCGGCCGGCACGGTCTGGGCAATCAGCGTCTCCACGCTGTCCACGCCCAGGGCGGCGAGCATGGGCGGGCGTTCGACCGCACAGGGGCCGAGGTGACGGTCGATGAAGGCGTCCCGTTGTTCGAGGGCGGACAGGGGGCTGCTGAGGAGGTTCTGCGGCATGGGGAAAACTCGCGTCGAAGGATCGGGCGGGCGCACGGACGTGCGCCCGGAGCGACAGGCAGTCAGCCGAGGGTGGCGGCGTAGCCGGCGGCGTCGAGGAGGCTGTCGAGGGAGGCCCCGGCGGCGGGCTTGATCTTGAACAGCCAGGCGGCGTAGGCGTCCGCATTGACGGATTCGGGCGCGTCCACGGCGTCCTGGTTGGCGGCGATGATCTCGCCGGCGACCGGCGCATAGATGTCGGAGGCGGCCTTGACCGATTCGATCACGGCGATGGCCTCGCCGGCCTCCACGCTGCGGCCGGCATCCGGCAATTCGAGGAAGACCACGTCGCCGAGGGCTTCCTGAGCGTGGTCGGTGATGCCGACCGTGAGGGTGCCGTCCGCTTCGGTGCGGACCCATTCGTGGGAGGCGGTGTAGCGCAGGTCGTCAGGGGTGTTCATGGTGTTCAATCCTTTTGGGGAGTCAAAGGGGAGAAAGGGAGCAGGGTGAGATCAGATCAGGGCCTGGCCGTTGCGTGCGAACGGCGGCTTGACCACGCGGGCCTTGAGGCGCTTGCCGCGGATGTCCACCTCGACGGCGTCGCCAGGCTGGACACCCAGGGGCAGGCGGGCCAGGGCGATAGATTTCTGCAGGGTCGGCGAGAACGTGCCGCTGGTGGTCTCGCCGTCGCCCTGGGCGCAGAAGACGGCCTGGTGGCTGCGCAGCACGCCCTTGTCTTCCAGCACCAGGCCCAGGGTCTGGCGGCGCGTGCCCTGGGCGATGAGGGCGGCCTTGCCGACGAAATCGCGGGCGGCGTCCTTGAGGTCCACGGTCCAGGCGAGACCCGCATCGAGGGGCGAGACGTTCTCGTCCATGTCGTTGCCGTAAAGCGCCATGCCGGCCTCCAGGCGCAGGGTGTCGCGGGCACCGAGGCCGCAGGGTGCCACGCCGGCATTGACCAGATCGACCCACAGGCCGGCCGCTTTTTCGGCGGGCAGGGTAATCTCGAAGCCATCCTCGCCGGTGTAGCCCGTGCGGGCGATGAAATACTCGCCGAAGTCGACCGCCTGGAAGGGCTTGAGGTGCGCCGAGACGACCTCCGCGCCGGGAATGGCAGCCCACACCTTGGCACGGGCCTCAGGCCCCTGAACGGCGATCATGGCCAGGTCGCGGCGCACGGTGAGGCGGGCGTCGGCGCCGGAAGCCTGCAGGCGCTCGTGCATCCAGGCCACGTCCTTGTCGGCGGTGCCGGCGTTGACGACGACGCGGTAATGGGTGTCGCTCAGGTGGTAGACGATCAGGTCGTCGATGACGCCGCCGTCCGGGTTGAGCATGCAGGCGTACAAGGCCTTGCCCGGTTCGCTGAGCTTGGCCACATCGTTGGCGATCAGGCCGCGCAGGAAGCCCCGGGCGTCACGTCCGTCCAGGTCAAGGGCGAGCATGTGGGAGACGTCGAACATGCCGGCGGTGCGACGCACGGCATGGTGCTCCTCGATCTGCGAGCCGTAATTGACGGGCATCTCCCAGCCGGCGAAATCGACCATGCGGGCGCCGGCGGCGACGTGGGTGGCGTAGAGGGGGGTGTGCTGGGGCATGGAGCTCTCCGGTGGCGAATCGGTTCAGTTTAGGCAAACAAAAGGGCCGGCGCGACAATGCCATCGCGGCGGCCCCATCTGTCCCTTGTACCTGAGAGATTGCGGCGTGTCCGACACGCTGCGTGCCCCTTCGGTGGATGCGGACCCGGCGTGGCGGGCGGCATCACTCTCCAGATTTGTGATTCGTCGTCGGTCCTTTTGCCTGAGCGGTTCCGGGGGTTGCGCCTTCGGCGGTTCGCAGCGCGGGTGCGAACGCTCTCCCGTACGACGGCGCGCACCATACCATTGCGGGCGGTGGGCGGCAAGCGTCTGTTACAATGCCATGGATGTGGACGTCGCGAAGCCGCTTCCTGCCCGTGAGGGGCCTGCGCTATCACCTGCGGGAGTGGGGGCGCGAAGGTGCGCCCCGGCTCTTCCTGCTGCACGGCTGGATGGACGTGTCCGCGTCCTTTCAGTTCGTCGTGGAAGCCCTGCGGCACGACTGGCACGTGCTGGCGCCGGACTGGCGCGGCTTCGGGCACTCCGAGTGGCGGGGCGATGCCTACTGGTTTCCCGATTATCTCGGCGATCTCGATGCTTTGTTGACGGCCTTGTCGCCGGATGCACCGGTCGATCTGGTCGGCCACAGTCTGGGCGGCAATGTGGCCTGCCTGTACGCGGGTGTCCGGCCCGCGCGGGTGCGGCGGCTGGTGGCGCTGGACGCCTTCGGCCTTGCCGACACGGCGCCGGAGCAGGCGCCCGGCCGACTGGAAAAATGGCTGCGGGAATTGTCCGGGCCAGCGGCCTTCCGCTGCTATCCGGACTGCGCGGCGCTGGCCGAGCGCTTGCGGGCGGACAATCCGCGTCTGAGCGCCGAGCGGGCTGCGTGGCTTGCCGAGCATCTGGGCGAGGCGGACGGTGAGGGCGGCATCCGTCTGGCGGGCGATCCGGCTCACCGGCGCGTGAATCCGGTGCTGTACCGGCGTGGGGAGGCCCGCGCCTGCTGGCAGCGGGTCACGGCGCCCACCCTGTGGGTGGTGCCGGAAGCGGCGGCGCTGCGTGGCCGCCTGGGGGTCAGCGACGAGGCGCACGCCGAGGCGCGTGACTGCTTCCGGGATTTTCGCGAAGTGACCGTGGCGGACAGTGGCCACAACCTGCATCACGACCAGCCGGGGGAAGTGGCCCGGATCATCGAGACGTTCCTGTTGTCGAAGGCATCATGAACCCAGTCAACGCCGATCTGCACTGCCATTCCACCGCCTCCGACGGCACCCTGGCGCCGGCCCAGGTGGTGCGCCGTGCCCACGCCAACGGGGTGGACCTCCTCGCCCTCACCGACCATGACGAACTGCTTGGCCTTGCCGAGGCTGCGGACGCGGCCCGGGACGTCGGCCTGCGTTTTGTGCCTGGGGTCGAGGTCTCCGTTTCCTGGCTCGACCAGACGGTGCATGTTGTTGGCCTGAATATCGATCCGAGCCATCCGGCGCTGGTGGCCGGTCTGCACCAAGTGCGCGAAGGGCGGGACGGTCGAGCGGGGCAGATCGCCGCGGAACTCGACCGGATCGGCATCCATGGTGCCCTCGAAGGCGCCTTGCGCTACGCCGGCAATCCGGCCCTGGTCAGCCGGGCGCATTTCGCACGCTATCTTGTGGAGATCGGCATCGCACGCAACGTCCACGACGTCTTCCTCCATTACCTCGCGCGGGGCAAACCCGGCTATGTAGAGCACGTCTGGGCGACCCTGGATGAGGCGGTCGGCTGGATCCGTGGTGCGGGCGGTGTCGCGGTGATCGCCCATCCGGGCCGCTATCGTCTCGGTCACGTGGAGATGGATCTGCTCTTCGAGCGCTTCCGCGACCTGGGCGGCGAGGGTGTGGAGGTCTGCTGCGGCGCCCACGATGGGGGGCAGGTGCTGGCCTTTTCGCGAGTTGCCCGCAAGTATGGTCTGCTGGCGTCCCGTGCCTCGGATTTTCATGGACCGGAAGACAGTCCGGTCGACCTCGGCCGGGCGCCGCCCCTGCCGCCCGATCTCACGCCGGTGTGGACGCGCCTGCAGTGAGCCTCCTCTTCTTGCAATCTGTGTCATGGCCCAGTTTTTCAGTCTTCATCCCGAACATCCCCAGCCCCGCCTGATCCGTCAGGCTGCGCAGATCATGCGCGAGGGCGGCCTCGTGGCGTTCCCGACGGATTCCGCCTACGCCCTCGGCGGGCATACCGGCGATAACGAACTCCTCTCCCGCATCCGGCGCATCCGCGGCGTGGACGAGCGGCATCACTTCACGCTGATCTGTCGCGACCTCTCCGAGATCGCCACCTACGCGCGGGTGGATAACGCCCAGTACCGACTGCTCAAGGCGACCACGCCCGGCCCCTACACTTTCATCCTCGAAGGTACCAAGGAGTTGCCGCGGCGGGTGCTCCATCCCAAGCGCAAGACCATCGGCCTGCGGGTGCCCGATCATCCCCTCGTGGCCGCCTTGCTGGCCGAGTTGGACGAGCCGTTGTTGAGCTCCACGCTGCTGTTGCCGGGTGAGGAACATCCCCTCACCGACGCAGAGGAGATCCGCGACCGCCTGGAGAAATCCGTCGACCTGGTCATCGAGGCCGGCCCCTGCCGCGGCGAGGCGACCACGGTGATCGACCTCACCTCGGGTACCCCTGAGCTGGTGCGGGAAGGGCGCGGCAGCCTCGCGCCCTTCGGTCTGTGAGCAGGCGTCCGGCAGCTCGGCCGCGGTCGGGGCGCAGGCTCTGCTAGAATCGGCGCCCGACGCGAATCCGTCCTCCATGCAAGAACTCATCTCCTCGCTGGCCATCTGGGCCCTGCCCGTGCTGTTCGCCATCACCCTGCACGAGGCGGCCCACGGCTACGCGGCGCGCCATTTCGGCGACCGGACGGCCGAGCTGGCCGGGCGCATCAGCCTCAATCCGCTGCGTCACATCGACCCGGTGGGCACCTTGCTGATCCCTGGCGTGATCCTCGCAAGCAGCGCCCTGGTGGGCGGTTCGCCGATGCTGTTCGGCTGGGCGAAGCCGGTGCCGGTCAACTTTGGCCGCTTGCGCCACCCCAAGGCTGACATGCTGTGGGTGGCGGCGGCCGGACCGCTGGCCAACCTGTGCATGGCGATCGGGTGGATGGTGGTGCTCAAACTGGGCTTCAGCCTGCCCGAAAACGCCTACACGCTGCCCTTGCTGAAGATGGCTGACGCGGGCGTGCAGATCAATGCCGTGCTGATGCTCCTCAACCTGTTGCCCCTGCCGCCGCTGGATGGCGGGCGCATCGTAGTGAGCCTGCTGCCGGCCGGCCCGGCGTGGAAGTTCGCGCAGATCGAACCCTACGGCTTCCCTATCCTGCTCCTGCTGCTGTTTACCGGTATCCTCGGAGACATCCTGGATCCCCTGATGGCTCTTTTCCGATTTGCCCTTGCAACCGTTTTTGGACTTTGACTTCCCATGTTCGCTGAACGCGTCCTCTCCGGCATGCGCCCCACCGGCCGTCTCCACCTCGGCCACTACCACGGCGTCCTGAAAAACTGGGTGAAGCTGCAGGCCGAGTATCCCTGCCTGTTCTTCGTGGCCGACTGGCACGCCCTCACCACCGATTACGACAACCCCAAGGGCATCGAGAACAGCGTATGGGACATGGTGGTGGACTGGCTTGCCGCGGGCGTCGATCCGTCTCAGGCCACCATCTTCATCCAGTCGCGGGTGCCCGAGCACGCCGAGCTGCACCTGCTCATGTCCATGATGACGCCGCTGGGCTGGCTGGAGCGGGTGCCCACCTACAAGGACCAGCAGGAAAAGCTCGTCAATAAGGATCTGTCCACCTACGGCTTCCTCGGCTATCCGCTGCTGATGAGCGCGGACATCCTCATCTACCGGGCCGACAAGGTGCCCGTGGGCGAAGACCAGCTGCCCCATGTGGAATTCACCCGGGAGCTTGCCCGCCGCTTCAACCACATGTACGGCCGCGAGCCCGGTTTCGAGGACAAGGCCAGAGAGGCCGTCAAGAAGCTCGGCTCCAAGCGCGCCAAGCTCTACGAGGAGTTCCGCACCCGCTTCCAGCAGAACGGTGACGACGAAGGCCTCGCCCTCGGCAAGGCGCTGCTCGACGAAGCCCAGAACCTCTCCCACGGCGACCGGGAGCGTCTCTACGGCTACCTGGAAGGCAGTGGCAAGATGATCCTCGTGGAGCCGGACGCGCTGCTCACCGAAGCCTCGCGCATGCCCGGCCTGGACGGCCAGAAGATGTCCAAGTCCTACGGCAACACCATCTTCCTGCGGGAGGAGGCGGATGCCCTGACCAAGAAGATCCGCACCATGCAGACCGATCCGGCGCGGGTGCGACGCACCGATCCGGGCGATCCGGAAAAGTGCCCGGTGTGGCAGTTCCACGTCATCTATTCCGACGCGCCCACCCGGGAATGGGTGGACCGTGGCTGCAAGAGCGCCGGCATCGGCTGCCTGGAGTGCAAGCAGCCGGTGGTCGATGCGGTGCTCAAGGAACAGGAGGCCATGCGCGAGCGCGCCCAGCCCTACCTGGACGATCCCACCCTGGTGCGCAGCATCATCGCCGACGGCTGTGACAAGGCCCGCAAGCTGGCCCAGGAAACCATGCGCGACGTGCGCGAATCCATGGGGCTCAGCTACTCGTGAGCGGGCGGGCGGGGACGACGTCGGGCGACCGGTGTGCGCTGCAAGGCGCGGCCGGTGACGGGCTGCGCCCTTGAACGGTTCGCCGATGGACAGCGCCTCCGCCAACGCCGTGCTCGACCTGGCGCCGCCGGCCGAAGCGCCGGAGAGCGCGATTGGCCGCATGTACGGCCAGCCGATCTTCGAGCTGCCGCGCGATCTGTACATCCCGCCCGAAGCGCTGGAGGTCTTCCTCGACGCCTTCGAAGGCCCCCTCGACCTGCTGCTCTACCTGATCCGCAAGGCCAACATCAACGTCCTCGACATCCCCATGGTGCCGTTGACGGCCCAGTACCTGGAATACGTGGAGGCGATGCGCCGGCACAACCTGGAACTGGCCGCCGATTACCTGCTGATGGCCGCGACCCTCCTCGAGATCAAGTCGCGCATGCTGCTGCCGCGGCCGCCGCGGGATGACGGCGAGGAGGTGCTCGACCCGCGGGCCGAGCTGGTGCGGCGTCTGCTGGAATACGAGCAGATCAAGCTCGCCGCCGCGCGGGTGGACGCATTGCCCCGTGCCGAGCGGGATTTCGAATGGGTCGGCGTGTTTGTCGCCGAGAAGGTGGTGGAGCGTCTGCCCACCGTCAGCCTCCACGACCTGCAACTGGCCTGGCTCAAGATCGCCCGCCAGAACCGCCTGCGCCGGCACCACACGATCCAGCGCGAGGAGCTGTCGGTGCGCGAGCACATGAGCCTGATCCTGCGCAAGCTGAGCGGCGACGCCTTCGTCGTGTTCGAATCCCTGTTCGATCCGGCACTCGGGGTGGCCGGCCTGGTGGTGGTCTTTCTCGCCACCCTGGAGCTGGTCAAGGAGCGCCTGGTGGTGGTGACCCAGAACGAGGCCTTCGCACCGATCTACGTGAAACGCAGCGATGCCTCCGCCGCAGACGCCTGACGAATTCAAGCGCGTGCTCGAAACCGCCCTGCTGGCTGCCCCGGCACCGCTGCAGGTGAGCGAGCTGCGTCGGCTCTTTGAGGACGATCCGGGCGGCGACCTGGTGCGGCGCCTGCTGGTCGAGCTGGCGGGCGACTGGCAGGGCAGGGGGGTCGAGCTGGTGCAGACCGCCAGCGGCTGGCGCTTCCAGACCCGGCCCGAGTACCAGATCTACCTCGACCGCCTGAAGAACGAACGACCGCCCAAGTATTCCCGCGCGGTGTTGGAAACCCTGGCCATCATCGCCTACCGCCAGCCGGTGACGCGGGGTGACATCGAGGACATCCGTGGCGTGATGGTGTCGCCCAGCGTCCTCAAGACCCTCGAATCGCGGGGCTGGGTGGATGTGGTCGGACACCGGGACACGCCGGGCCGCCCCGGCCTGTATGCCACCACACGCAAATTCCTGGAGGATCTCGGTCTGCGCAGCCTGACCGAATTGCCTCCGCTGACCGAAATCGAAAGGATCATGGATCTTGTCGAACTCCCAAAAACCGAAGAACCGGCCGTTTAGGCCCAAGACCGGCGCGCCCGCGCCCGGTGGCAAGATCCGCGGCACATCTGCCGGAGGTCCGCCGCGCGGACGTGGCCGTGGGTCCGCCGAGGCGTCCCGGGGCGACCAGGACGAAGGTGCCCGCCAGCCCCGCAGCAACGCCTCGGCCATCGGCCTCGGCGACACCGGGGGCCGCGGCAACTGGCGTGCCCGCAAGGCGCAGAGCGGGGCGGCAGCCTACGGACTGCCCACCTCCGGCGACGCGCTGCCGACTTCGGCGACGCCTGAGCGTGAACAGCGCCGTCCGCAGGGCCGTGACGCCGCCTACACCGAGCCCCAGCGCCTGCACAAGGTGCTCGCGGCAGCGGGCCTCGGCTCCCGGCGCGAGATCGAAGAGTGGATCGTCGCCGGCCGCATCTCCGTCAACGGTGAGCCCGCTGACGTGGGCCAGAAGGTCGGCCCCGGCGACCGGGTGCGGGTGAATGGCAAGCTCATGCCGATCCGCTTCCAGCCCCGCGTCCCGCGGGTGTTGCTGTATCACAAGCCCGAAGGCGAGATCGTCTCGCGGGACGACCCTGAGGGTCGCCCGACCGTGTTCGACCGTCTGCCCATGCTGCGCAAGGGGCGCTGGATCGCGGTAGGACGGCTGGACTTCAACACCTCCGGCCTGCTGCTCTTCGTGAACGACGGCGATCTGGCCAACCGCCTGATGCACCCGCGCTACGAGCTGGACCGGGAATACGCCGTGCGTCTCCTGGGCGAACTGGACGAAGTGCAGAAGCAGGCGCTGCTGGACGGCATCGAGCTGGACGACGGGCCGGCGCGCTTCAACACCCTGCTCGATGCGGGTGGCGAAGGGGTCAATCACTGGTACCGGGTGAGCCTGTCGGAAGGGCGCAACCGGGAAGTGCGGCGCATGTTCGAGGCGCTCGGTCTGACCGTGAGCCGCCTGATGCGGGTGCGTTACGGTCCCATCAGTCTGCCGACGCGCCTCAAGCGCGGCATGTGGGAAGACATGCCCGAGGAAGACGTCTGCGCCCTGGCCGGTTTGCCCAAGCCGATCCGCGCGCCGGGGCCCCGCAAGCCGCCCCGCAGCACGCCGCGGCGTACCCCGCCAAAAGGCTGAACGGGCCCGAAATTGCGCCTGCGGCGGCGGGCTGGTATACTCTTCGTGTTTCACCGGCCCGAAAAGCAGTATCAAGGGCCGGACATCCGGTCGAATTCAACAGGGATGGGCGTTTCGCCCATTTTTCATTTGTGGGCTAGGAATTTGTGGGCCAAGGCATGGATCTGCAACAACTGATCGAACAGACGGCGGAAGGGCTCGGCTACGAAGTGGTGGACGTGGAATCGTCCCCCCGTGGGCGCCTGCTGCGCGTGTTCATCGACGCGCCGGACGGTATCACGGTCGACGATTGCGCGACGGTCAGCAATCAGCTCTCCCGCGTGTTCGAGGTGGAGAACGTGGATTACGACCGGCTGGAAGTATCGTCCCCCGGTCTCGACCGCGTGCTCAAGAAGGCGACGGATTTCGAACGCTTCGCCGGCGAGACGATCCAGGTCCGCCTGAACCTGCCCATCGACAACCAGCGCAATTTCACCGGCACCCTGGTCGGACTCACGGACGGTGTGGTGACGCTGGAAACGGAAAAGGGATCCCTCGCGATCCCGTTCGAAGAGATCAACAAGGCCCGCCTGGTGCCCAGGTTTTAAGGAATTTGGAGGTTTGCCGGTATGAGCCGTGAAATTTTGCTGTTGGTTGACGCCCTGGCCCGCGAGAAGAACGTGTCCAAGGAGATCGTCTTCTCCGCACTGGAGTCCGCCCTGGCCCAGGCCACCAAGAAGCGCATCCACGACGAAGCCGATGTGCGCGTGTCCATCGACCGGGAAACCGGCGACTATGAATCCTTCCGTCGCTGGCAGGTGCTGCCCGACGAGGAAGTGGACAACGACGAAGCCCAGATGGGGCTGATCGATGCCCGCGAGGAATACCCCGAGATCCAGGTGGGCGATTTCGTCGAGGAATCCCTCGAGCCCATCGACTTCGGCCGCATCGGCGCCCAGGCTGCCAAGCAGGTGATCCTCCAGAAGGTGCGTGACGCGGAGCGCGAGCAGATCCTCAACGACTTCCTCGAGCGCAAGGAATTCATCATCTCCGGCAGCATCAAGCGCATGGAGCGGGGCAATGCGATCATCGAAGTGGGCCGCCTTGAAGCGGTGCTGCCCCGCGACCAGATGATCCCCAAGGAAAACCTGCGCGTCGGCGACCGGGTCAAGGCCTACCTGCTGCGCATCGACCGCGGTGCCCGCGGCCCCCAGCTGATCCTGTCGCGTACCGCGCCGGAGTTCGTCATCCGCCTGTTCGAGCTGGAAGTGCCCGAGATCGACGACGGTTTGCTTGAAATCAAGGCCTGTGCGCGCGACCCCGGTCTGCGCGCCAAGATCGGCGTAAAGTCCAACGATCCGCGCATCGACCCGATCGGTACCTGCGTCGGCCTGCGGGGTTCCCGCGTCACCGCCGTGCGCAACGAGATCGGCGGCGAGAACATCGACATCGTGCTGTGGTCTCCCGAGCCCGCCCAGTTCGTCATTGGCGCCCTGCAGCCGGCGGAAGTGTCGTCCATTGTCGTGGACGAGGAAGCCCATGCGATGGATGTGGTGGTGGACGAGAACAACCTGGCCATCGCCATCGGCCGCAACGGCCAGAACGTGAAGCTCGCGTCCGAGCTGACCGGCTGGACCATCAACCTGATGACCGAGGCCGAGTCGGAGCGCAAGTCCGAGGAAGAGCACAGTTCCGTGCGCCAGATCTTCATGAGCAAGCTGGATGTGGACGAGGAAGTCGCCAACATCCTCATCGACGAGGGCTTCTCGTCCCTGGAGGAGATCGCCTACGTGCCCCTGGCTGAGATGCTGGAGATCGAATCCTTCGACGAGGAAACGGTGAACGAGCTGCGCAACCGCGCGCGCAACGTGCTCCTCACCGAAGCCATCGTCACCGAGGAGCAGCTCGAGACCGTGTCCGAGGATCTGCTCAGCCTGGATGGCATGGACAAGCCGCTCGCCGCCAAGCTGGCCCAGGCTGGCGTCCATAACCGCGACGACCTGGCCGATCTGGCGGTAGACGAGTTGATGGACATGTCGGGCCTCGACGAAGAGCGGGCCAAGAATCTGATTACCAGGGCGCGCGCGCACTGGTTCGAGTAATACCCGGAGGGCAAGATGGGACAGACAAGCGTTACGCAATTCGCCGGCGAACTGAAAATGCCGGCCTCCGTGCTGCTCGAACAGTTGCAGAAGGCAGGTGTGGACAAGTCGCGGGAAACCGATCTGCTGACCGAGCAGGACAAGACCCGTCTGCTGGATTTCCTGCGCCGCGCCCATGGTGATTCCGCCGCAAAGGCCAAGATCACCCTGACGCGCAAGCAGACCAGCGAGATCAAGGCGACCGACTCCACCGGCCGTGCCCGCACGGTGCAGGTCGAAGTGCGCAAGAAGCGTGTCTTCGTCAAGCGTGACGAATTGCTGGTGCCCGAAGCTGCGGCGCCGGGCGCCGCGCTCGTTCCCGAAATGCCTGCCGAGTTGCCCGAACCCGTGCTCGAGCCGACTCCGGTTCCCGAACCCATCGAGATGGCTGCGCCCGAACCTGTCCAGGCTGCGCCGGTCGAGGTGGTCGTCGAAGTCGAACCCGAGCCCGTTGTGGAGCCGGTCGCACCCGAAGAAACGGTCGCCCCCGAGCCTGAGCCTGAACCGGTCGCCGTCGTGCCCGAACCCGTCGCCGTGGCACCCGCGGCCAAGCCTGAGTCCCGTCCCCAGCAAGGGCCGGTGCGTCGCGTCGTGAGTTCCGTGATCTCTGCCGAAGAGCGCGCGTCCCGCGAGCGCGAGGCGCAGCGTCAGGCTGAGCTGGCCGCCCGTCAGGCTGCCGATCTCAAGGAAAAGCAGGAACGCGAAGCCCGCGCCCGTGCAGCGATGCTGCAGCGCATGGAAGACGAGAAGCAGCGGCAGTCCGAAGGCGACAAGAGTCGTCAGGATGCCGAGGCGGGTGCCAAGAGTGGCACGCTTCACAAGCCCGCCAAGGCCGATGACAAGGGTGCCCGCAAGGACGTCAAGAAGGGCACGCCGGTCGCCAAGGAAGCAGCCGGCGACGCAAAGCGTCGCGGCGGTCTGAAGACTCGCGGCGATGCAGCGGGCGGTGCGGGCGGCTGGAAGGGTGCCCGCGGTGGTCGTTCCGGCGGACGTCACCATGAGGCGCCGGCCTTCGTCGCGCCGACCGAACCCATCATCCGTGAGGTGCACGTGCCGGAGACGATCTCCGTTGCCGATCTGGCCCACAAGATGGCGGTGAAGGCCACCGAAGTCATCAAGACCCTCATGAAGATGGGATCCATGGTCACCATCAACCAGGTGCTGGACCAGGACACGGCCATGATCGTGGTCGAGGAGATGGGCCACAAGGCGCTTGCCGCCAAGCTGGACGATCCGGACGCCTTCCTCGAGGAAAATGCCGAACACAAGGACGTGGTGGAAGAGTCCCGTGCTCCGGTGGTGACCGTGATGGGTCACGTGGATCACGGCAAGACCTCGCTGCTGGACTACATCCGTCGCGCCAAGGTGGCGGCGGGTGAAGCGGGTGGCATCACCCAGCACATCGGCGCGTATCACGTGGATACCGATCGTGGCACGGTCACCTTCCTCGACACGCCGGGTCACGAGGCCTTCACGGCGATGCGTGCCCGCGGTGCCAAGGCCACCGACCTCGTCATCCTGGTGGTGGCGGCCGACGACGGCGTGATGCCCCAGACCAAGGAAGCCATCCACCACGCCAAGGCGGCCGGCGTGCCGCTGGTGGTGGCGGTCAACAAGATCGACAAGCCGGGCGCGAACCCCGAGCGGGTGCGTCAGGAGCTCATCGCCGAAGGCGTGGTGCCGGAAGCCTATGGTGGCGACACCATGTTCATCGAGGTGTCCGCCAAGACCGGTCAGGGCATCGACGATCTGCTCGAGGCCATCCTGCTCCAGGCCGAAGTGCTGGAACTCAAGGCGCCCCACGACACCATGGCCAAGGGCCTGATCATCGAAGCGCGCCTCGACAAGGGCCGTGGCCCGGTGGCGACCCTGCTGGTCCAGTCCGGCACCCTCAAGCGTGGCGACGTGATCCTCGCCGGCGCCACCTTCGGCCGTGTCCGCGCCATGCTCGACGAGAACGGCAAGCCGGTGGAAGAAGCCGGTCCGTCGATTCCGGTGGAAATCCTTGGTCTGTCCGAAGTGCCGGGCGCCGGGGACGAGGTCGTGGCGCTGGCCGACGAGCGCAAGGCGCGGGAAATCGCCCTGTTCCGTCAGGGCAAGTTCCGGGACGTCAAGCTCGCCAAGCAGCAGGCCGCCAAGCTGGAGAGCATGTTCGAGCAGATGGGCGAGGGCGAGGTCAAGTCCCTACCCCTCATTATCAAGGCCGACGTGCAGGGTTCCCAGGAAGCCCTGGCCCATGCCCTGGTCAAGCTCTCCAACGAGGAAGTCCGTGTGCAGGTCATCCACGGTGGCGTGGGCGCGATCAGCGAATCCGACGTCAACCTGGCCCAGGCTTCCGGCGCAGTGGTCATCGGCTTCAATATCCGGGCCGATGCCAACGCCCGCAAGCTGGCCGAGAACTTCGGCGTGGACATCCGCTACTACAACATCATCTACGACGCCGTGGATGAGGTGAAGAGCGCCCTGTCCGGCATGCTGGCCCCCGAGAAGCGCGAGCAGGTGCTGGGCATGGTGGAGATCCGTCAGGTCTTTACCATCTCCAAGGTCGGAACCATTGCCGGGTGTTACGTGCTGGAAGGTCTGGTCAAGCGGAATGCCCAGGTTCGCGTGCTGCGCAACCACGTGGTCATCCATACCGGGGAGCTGGAATCCCTCAAGCGCTTCAAGGACGATGTCAAGGAAGTCAAGGCCGGCTATGAGTGCGGTCTGCAGATCCGCAATTTCAACGATCTCGTGGAAGGCGATCAGCTCGAAATCTACGAGATCCAGGAAGTGGCCCGGACCCTGTAAGCGATGCCCAAGGAGTTTTCCCGTGGCCAGCGTGTGGCGGAGCAGATCCGTCGCGAACTGGCCGAGCTCATCCGCCTGGAAGTGAAGGACCCCCGCGTCGGCTTCATCACCCTGACCGACGTGGAGCTCACCCCGGACTACGCCCACGCAAAGGTGTATTTCACGTCCATGACCGGTCAGGATGGGCTCGACGACATCCTGCGCGGGCTGCGCCGGGCGAGCGGCTTCCTGCGCCGCGAACTGGGGCGCCGGGTGCGCATCCACACCCTGCCGGAGCTGCACTTCCAGTACGACCCCTCGGTGGAGAACGGCAACCGCCTGTCGTCCCTCATCGACCGGGCCCTGGAGTCGGATCGGCAGTTCCATCCCGAGGATGAAGCCGCCGGCGACGACACGTCTGGCAAGGGCCCGTCCGTCGATTGATTGCGGGGCGGCGCGGCCGCCCGCTGCGAAGGTTTTCCCGTGGTCCAAGCTCCTCCGCCACGCCGTGTCCCGCGCCGGATCGTGGATGGCGTCCTGTTTCTCGACAAGCCTCAGGGGCTCAGTTCCAACCATGCCCTGCAGCAGGCGCGGCGTCTGCTCAATGCGGCCAAGGGTGGACACACCGGCACGCTGGATCCGATGGCGACGGGCCTGCTGCCCCTGACCTTCGGCGAAGCGACCAAGTTCTCCCAGACCCTGCTGGACGCGGACAAGGCCTACGACGCCACCGTCCTCCTCGGCGTCACCACGACCACCGCCGATGCCGAAGGCGAGGTGCTCGACACACGCCCGGTGCACGTATCCGACGCGCAGCTGGCCGCGGCCCTGGCGCAGTTGCGGGGCGAAATCGAGCAGGTGCCGCCCATGTATTCCGCCCTCAAGCACCACGGCAAGGCCCTCTACGAATACGCCCGCGAAGGGGTGGAGATTCCCCGCGCGCCGCGCCGGGTGACGATCCATCGCCTTGAGTTGCTGGAACGTGCGGGTGACGCCCTGCGCATCCGCGTGGACTGCAGCAAAGGCACCTATATCCGCACCCTGGCATCCGATCTGGGTGCCCTGCTGGGCTGCGGCGCCCACCTGACCGCCCTGCGGCGGACCCGCATCGGGCCGTTTGCATTGGATGCCGCGATTCCGCTGGCTGATTTCGACGCGTGTGCACCGGCGGCACGGGATGCGGCCCTGGCTCCGGTCGATGCACTGTTGGTCCACATGCCGTGTGTCAGCCTGGACGCCGATCAGGCCCGCAGCCTGACCCACGGGCAGGCGGCGCGGGGTTGCGCGGGGGAGGCTGGGCAAGCTTATCGGGTCTACCACGTGGGGCGCTTCCTGGGGGTGGCTACCCTCGCGGAAGGCGGGCTGCTGGTCCCGACGCGTCTGGTATCCACCGCGGATCAATGAAAAGCCTTGAGCTTCAGTGGGATCGTTCGCTATAATTCCGCGCTTCGCAAGGCTAAACTAACCGAGTTCATTCATGGCAATCTCCACCGAACAAAAAGCGCAAATCGTTCGCGACCACCAACGCGCTCAGGGCGACACCGGCTCCCCCGAAGTCCAGGTCGCCCTGCTGACCGCCCGCATCAACGATCTGACCGGTCACTTCAAGGCTCACGTCAAGGATCACCACTCCCGCCGCGGCCTGCTGCAGATGGTCAGCCAGCGTCGCAAGCTCCTCGACTACCTGAAGCGCAAGAACGCCGACGGCTACCGTGAGCTGATCGCTCGCCTCGGTCTGCGCAAGTAAGCAGAAAAAGCAGCTCATTGCGAAGAACGTGAATTTGTCCTGCAGCAACGTGCGCAGGCTTCTTCATGGGCATGGCCGGCGCAAGTCTGGTGACTTGGCCGGCTTTGTCACATCTGTGCGCTGGAAATTCAGCGCGTGACCTCGGTCGATGAAGCGGTTGTGGTCTGCCGCCGACCGATTGAATGAAAGGACATCCCTTGCCTACTTCCATCAAGAAGACTTTTACTTACGGTTCCCACACGGTCACCTTCGAGACCGGCGAGATCGCTCGTCAAGCGCACGGTGCGGTGATGGTGACGATGGACGACACGGTCGTCCTGGCCACCGTGGTGGCGGCCAAGAACGCCAAGCCCGGTCAGGATTTCTTCCCGCTCACCGTCGACTACGTCGAGAAGTTCTACGCCGCGGGGCGCATCCCCGGCGGTTTCTTCAAGCGTGAAGGGCGTCCCACCGAAAAGGAAACCCTCACCTCCCGCCTGATCGACCGCCCGATCCGTCCGCTCTTCCCGGATGGTTTCTACAACGAAGTGCAGGTCATCGTGCAGGCCATGTCCCTCAATCCCGAAGTGGATGCGGACATCCCCGCCATGCTCGGCGCCTCGGCGGCCCTGGCCATCGCCGGCATCCCCTTCGCGGGCCCGATCGGTGCCTGTCGCGTGGGCTACGCCAACGGCGAATACATCCTCAACCCCACCGCCACCCAGCTCAAGACCAGCCAGATGGATCTGGTGGTGGCGGGGACCGAAACCGCCGTGCTGATGGTGGAATCCGAGGCCCGCGAGCTGCCCGAAGACGTGATGCTGGGTGGTGTGGTGTTCGGCCACACCCAGATGCAGGCCGCCATCACCGCCATCAATGAACTGGTGGAAGTCGCCGGCAAGCCCGAATGGGACTGGCAGCCGCCCGCCAAGGACGAGGCCCTGATCGCCCGCGTCACCGAGATCGCTGGCGAGAAGATCGATGCTGCATTCCGCATTACCGCCAAGCAGGCCCGCTCCCAGCAGCTGTCCGCCATCGGTGATGAAGTGCACGCCGCCCTCACCGCAGAAGGCCGCGCCTACGACGCCAACACCGTCAACAACATCCTCTTCGACCTGGAGTCGAAGGTCGTCCGCGGTCGCATCCTCAGCGGTGAGGCGCGCATCGACGGGCGCGACACGCGCACCGTGCGCCCCATCGACATCCGCGTCGGCGTGCTGCCGCGCACCCACGGTTCCGCCCTGTTTACCCGTGGCGAGACCCAGGCCCTGGTGGTGACCACCCTGGGCACCGGCCGCGACGAGCAGATCATCGACGCGGTGGCCGGCGAATACCGCGAGCGCTTCCTGCTGCACTACAACTTCCCGCCGTTCTCCACCGGTGAATGCGGCCGTTTCGGCTCTCCCAAGCGTCGTGAGATCGGTCATGGCCGTCTCGCCAAGCGCGCTCTGGCCGCCGTCCTGCCTCCGAAGGAAGAATTCACCTACACCGTGCGTGTGGTCTCCGAGATCACCGAATCCAACGGCTCCAGTTCCATGGCCTCGGTCTGTGGCGGCTCCCTGTCCATGATGGACGCGGGCGTGCCCCTGTCCGCGCCGGTGGCCGGCATCGCCATGGGTCTCATCAAGGACGGTGGCCGCTTCGCCGTGCTGACCGACATCCTGGGTGACGAAGACCATCTGGGCGACATGGACTTCAAGGTGGCCGGTACCGACAAGGGCGTCACCGCCCTGCAGATGGACATCAAGATCCTCGGCATCACCAAGGAGATCATGCAGGTCGCCCTGGCGCAGGCCAAGGAAGGCCGCCTGCACATCCTCGGCCTGATGAAGGATGCCCTGGGCGAGGCCCGTGGCGAGGTGTCCACCTTCGCGCCGCGCATGCTCACCATCAAGATCAACCCCGAAAAGATCCGCGATGTGATCGGCAAGGGCGGTGCGGTGATCCGTGCGCTGCAGGAAGAGACCGGCACCATCATCGAGATCACCGACGACGGCAACGTGACCATCTCCTCCGTCAGCGCCGAAGGGGCCCAGGAAGCCAAGAAGCGCATCGAGGACATCACCGCCGAAGTGGAAGTGGGCAAGGTCTACGAAGGTCCGGTGGTGCGCATCCTCGACTTCGGCGCGATCATCAACATCCTGCCGGGTCGTGATGGCCTGCTGCACGTGTCCCAGATCGCCAACGAGCGCGTCAATGCGGTCAGCGACTACCTCAAGGAAGGTCAGGTCGTCCGCGTCAAGGTGCTCGAAACCGACGAAAAGGGCCGCGTCCGCCTGTCCATGAAGGCGTTGCTGAACGAGCAGGCTGCCCAGTAAGTCTCAACGGGATCGTCTGCACGGAAAACGGGCGCTGCGGCGCCCGTTTTCATGGGTTCAAGCCCATGCGTGGCCGGCGCCGTCGCGCTAATATCCAGCCTTCCGCACCGTCGGTGCCGTCTCTCCGTCCGCTCCGCTGCCCATGAAATCGCTCAAGGATCCCCTGCTGTTCCGCACCCAGGCCTTCATCAATGGTGTCTGGACCGACGCCGATTCCGGTGCCCGCCTCGAGGTCTGCAATCCGTTCGACGGAAATTCGCTGGGCAGTGTCCCCGCCATGGGGGCGACGGAAACGGCGGGCGCCATCGCGGCGGCCAATGCGGCATTGCCGGCGTGGCGCAGCCTGCTCGCGCGGGAGCGCGCCGCGATCCTGCAGCGCTGGTTCCAGCTGATCCACACCCACGCCGACGATCTGGCGCGGATGATGACCCTGGAGCAGGGCAAGCCCCTCGCCGAGGCGCGGGGCGAGGTGGTCTATGCCGCATCCTTCGTGGAGTGGTTCGCCGAGGAGGCCAAGCGACTGTACGGTGAGCTCATTCCCACCACGGGGGCCGATCGACGCCTGATGGTGATCCGCCAGCCCGTGGGCGTCTGTGCGGCAATCACGCCCTGGAATTTTCCGGCGGCAATGATCACTCGCAAGGTGGCGCCGGCGCTGGCGGCCGGTTGCACGGTGATCGTCAAGCCCGCCGAACAGACGCCCTTCACGGCCCTCGCGCTGGCCGAACTGGCCCATCGCGCGGGATTTCCGCGGGGGGTGTTCAACGTGCTCACGGGTGATCCGGTGGCCATCGGCGGCGCGCTGACGGCCAGTGAGGTGGTGCGCAAGCTGTCCTTCACCGGCTCCACCGAGGTCGGGCGGCTACTGATGGCCCAGTGTGCGCCCACGGTGAAGAAGCTGTCCCTTGAGCTGGGTGGCAATGCGCCCTTCATCGTCTTTGACGATGCGGATCTGGATGCGGCGGTGGCCGGCGCGCTGGTCTCCAAATACCGCAACGCCGGTCAGACCTGCGTGTGCGCCAACCGCTTCCTGGTGCAGGATGGCATCTACGACGCCTTCGCCGCCTGTCTTGCCGAGGCCGTCAAGGGTTTTTCGGTGGGCAACGGGCTGGACGCGGGTGTGACGATCGGTCCGCTGATCGATGCCGCCGCGGTGGACAAGGTCGAGGCCCACGTGGCGGACGCCCTCGCCCAGGGCGCGCGGGTGCTCGTCGGCGGGCGGCGTCATGCGCGTGGCGGCACCTTCTACGAACCCACTGTGCTGGCCGACGTCACGCCGGCCATGCGCGTGGCGCGGGAGGAAACCTTCGGGCCGGTGGCGCCCCTGTTCCGCTTCAAGACCGAAGCGGAGGCGATCCACATGGCCAACGACACCGAATTCGGACTCGCCGCCTACTTCTACGCCCGTGACGTGGGGCGCATCTTCCGGGTGGGGGAGGCGCTGGAGTACGGCATGGTGGGCATCAATACCGGGCTGATCTCCAATGAGGTGGCACCCTTCGGCGGCATGAAGCAGTCTGGCGTGGGGCGCGAAGGCTCGCGCCATGGCATCGACGAATACCTGGAACTGAAATACCTGTGCCTGGGCGGGCTGGACCGATGATGCGCCACGCCGCGTCGCTGACCCCGTCTGCGTGGGTCACCCGCTTTGCACCCCTGATCGCGGCCGGGGGCGAGGTGCTGGATCTGGCGTGTGGCAGCGGCCGGCATGCCCGCTGGCTGGCCGGGCGGGGTTACCGGGTCGAGGCGGTGGACCGGGATGCGGTGGCGCTGGAATTGCTCGCCACGGTGCCCCACGTGACGACCCGCGAGGCGGACCTGGAGGCGGGCGACTGGCCTTACGGAGATCGTCGCTTCGACGGCGTGGTGGTGACGAACTACCTGTTCCGGCCGCGCTTCAATCTCTTGCTGGCAGCGCTCAACCCCGGCGGGGTGCTGCTCTACGAGACCTTCATGCTGGGCAACGAGCGTTTCGGCAAGCCGAGCAATCCGGAATTCCTGCTGCGCTCCCACGAATTGATCGAGCGGGTGGCCGGTGCGTGCACGATCCTGGCCTACGAGCAGGGCGAGGTGAGCGAGCCGAAGCCGGCGGTGATCCAGCGCATCTGTGCCGTGAAGGGGCACAACCCGGTGGTGCGTCTGCCCTGAAGGCCGCCGCGCTGAACTTCAGTGCAGCAGGGGCTTGAGTTCCTTCCAGACGGTTTCCAGGATCCGCGGCTGGGCGCTGGCCACCGGGTGAAGACCGTCCGGCTGGAAGAAGGCCGGCTGGTCGGCAAAACCATCCATCAAAAAGGGCACGAAACGCAGCGTGTTGGTGCGGGCGAGATCGCGAAAGGCCTTTTCGTAGCGGGCCGTGAAGTCCGGTCCGAAATTGGGCGGCATGCGCATGCCTACCAGCAGGACTTGCGCGCCGGCCTTGCGGGCGGCGTCGATCATGGCCTGCAGGTTGGCGACCATGGCCGGGACGGGCAGTCCGCGCAGGCCGTCGTTGGCGCCCAGTTCGATGATCACGACGGCCGGCCGCTGACGATCCAGGGCTGCGGGCAGGCGGGCCCGGCCACCGGCGGTGGTCTCGCCGCTGATGCTGCCGTTGACGACCGTCCAGGCCGATTTTTCGCCCGCCAGCCGCTGGCCCAGCAGATCAGGCCACGCTTCCTGGGGACGCAGCCCGTAGCCGGCCGAGAGGCTGTCGCCCCACACCAGGATCTTGCCGGCGAAAGCGGGCGCGCCAGCCGTCAGGAGCAGGACGGCCAGGGCGGCGCGGCGGAGCAGGGCAGCGGCGCGCACGACGGGATCAGGCGGTGAGCTGGCCTTCGCAGTGCCCCTGGATCAGTTGCAGGAGCTGCGGGAAGACCTTGGGTGTGCCGGCCACGACGTTGCCGGTGGTGAGATAGGTGGACTCGCCCGCAAGGTCGCTGACCAGCCCGCCAGCCTCCGAGATGAGCAGGCTGCCGGCCGCCATGTCCCAGGGCGCCAGGCCGAATTCCCAGAAGGCATCCAGACGCCCGGCGGCCACGTAGGCCAGATCCAGCGCCGCGGCGCCAGGCCGACGCAGGCCGGCACTCTTCTGGGTGAGTTCCTTGAAGATCGCCAGGTAGGTGTCCACGTGGGCGAACTGGCGGTAGGGGAAACCCGTGCCGACCAGGGCGTCCTGCAGGCGCAGGCGCTTCGAGACGCGGATGCGCCGGTCGTTGAGGAAAGCGCCGCCGCCCTTGGTGGCGGTGAACAGCTCATTGCGGGTGGGATCGAAGACGACCGCCTGTTCCACCACACCGCGGCGGGCGAGGGCAATGGACACGGCGTATTGCGGAAAGCCGTGGATGAAGTTGGTCGTGCCATCGAGCGGGTCGATGATCCACTGGTACTCGGTGTCCTCGGCCGGGCCGGTCTCGCCGGACTCTTCTGCTAGAATGGCGTGGCTCGGATAAGCCTCGCGCAGTACGTCGATGATGGCCGATTCGGCGGCCCGGTCGACCTCGGTGACGAAATCGTTGGGCTGTTTGGTCTCGATGCGCAACAGGTCCACGTCGAGGGAAGCCCGGTTGATGACGGTGGCGGCGCGGCGAGCGGCCTTGATCGCGATGTTCAGTGTGGGATGCATGGGCGTCCTGGAGGTCCGCCGGCGCAGGCATCGGGTGCCGGTCCGGCTTCTTACATTCGGAAAACCCTGCATTTTAATATGAACCGTGAAGGCGCGCTTGGGCGCGTGCGTATCGTTCTTTCCCGCACCAGTCATCCCGGCAATATCGGTGCGGCGGCCCGGGCGATGAAGACCATGGGGCTGTCGCAGCTGGTGCTCGTCCGTCCCCAGTCCTTTCCCGATCCTGTGGCCACCGCCCGTGCGGCGGGCGCCGACGACATCCTTGCGGCGGCGCGGGTGGTCGACACCCTTGAAGAGGCCTTGCAGGGCACCGTGTTTTCGGCGGCCCTCACGGCGCGGCGGCGTGAGCTGGCGGTGCCCATGCGCTGGGCCCGGGAGGCGGCCGGCGAACTCGTCTGCGCGGCCCATGGCGGCGACGTGGCCCTGGTGTTCGGCAACGAGACCGTGGGGCTGTCCAACGAGGAAGTGTCCCTGTGCCAGATGCCGGTGCGAATCCCCACGGCGGCCGAATATGGCTCGCTGAACCTCGGGGCCGCCGTGCAGGTGCTTGCCTACGAGTTGCGCATGGCCGCGCTGGAGCCCGGTGAGCCGCCCGGCACCGCATTCGAGCCGGCCACCCACGAGGAGATCGAGGGCTTCTACGCCCACCTGGACCGGGCGATCACCGCCAGCGGCTTCTTCAACCCGGTCAATTCCAAGCGTCTGTGGCCACGCCTGCGGCGGCTGTACGGTCGCATCCGGCTGGAACGGGATGAGGTGAACATCCTGCGCGGGATGTTGACGGCGTTCGAAAAGAAGTAGACTAAAATTCTCGGAAATATAGCCCGTCACCGAACGGGTGATCCATCCATTCCCTGATCTGGTTCGAGGAGATTCCCTGCATGTTCCGTCGCCTGCGCGAAGACGTGGCCAATGTCCTGGAGCGGGATCCCGCGGCGCGGTCCCGCTGGGAGGTGCTGACCTGCTATCCCGGCATGCACGCGGTGCTGCTCCATCGGGTGGCTCACGCGGCATGGGGGCGGGGCTTGCACTGGGTGGGACGCTTCGTCAGTCATCTCGGGCGCATGCTGACCGGCATCGAGATCCATCCGGGGGCCACCATCGGCCGCCGGGTCTTCATCGATCACGGCATGGGCGTGGTGATCGGCGAGACGGCTGAAGTGGGCGACGACTGCACGATTTATCAGGGCGTCACCCTGGGCGGCACCTCCCTGTACCGCGGTACCAAGCGCCACCCGACCCTCGGCCGAGGCGTGGTGGTGGGCGCCGGCGCCAAGGTGCTGGGCGGTTTCGAGGTGGGGGACGGCGCCAAGATCGGCTCCAACGCCGTCGTGATCAAGCCGGTACCGGCCGGGGCGACGGCGGTGGGCAATCCGGCGCGGATCGTCGATGCGGGCAAGGATGAGTCGCCTGACGTGAAGGCCGACGCGCCGGCGCGCCAGGCCTTCACGGCCTACGGCGTGACGCGGGATCTGGACGATCCGCTGGTCAAGGCCTTGCACGGGATGATCGACCATGCGGCCGAGACCGACCGGCGCCTGCGGGTGCTGGTCGAGCGCCTCGCCAAGGCGGGCATTCCGGTGGATGACGCGGTGCTCCGGGAGGATGGCTTCGATCCACAGAAGCTGGGCAAGATGGTGGATTAGGCTGGAGGGCCGGGGGCGCCGCGAAATAGTTGATGGTTTTTGTCGGGTTTGCTATTCTTGACTGAAATATTCAACTATTCCCCTACCAGCCCCCGGGAGTGACGATGAGACTGACCACCAAAGGTCGTTTTGCAGTGACAGCCATGATCGATCTGGCCCTGCGGTGTGCCGACGGACCCGTGACGCTCGCCGGCATCGCCGAGCGGCAGCGGATTTCCCTGTCCTACCTCGAGCAACTCTTTGGCAAGCTGCGCCGCTTCGAACTCGTGTCCAGCGTGCGCGGACCCGGTGGCGGCTACACCCTGGCCCAGCCGATGGAACTGGTGACGGTCGCGGACATCATCGCCGCGGTGGACGAGCCTCTGGATGCCACGTCCTGCGGCGGCAAGGAAAACTGTCTCGACGAGCATCGCTGCATGACCCACGATCTGTGGACCAACCTCAACCGGCGCATGCAGGAATATCTGCAGTCGGTGACCCTGGCGAGTCTTGTTGACGCCCAGCGGCAGAAGGCCCTGGCGGTGTCCGTGCTGCATGACGAACGTGCCGCAATCGCCCGCCACGAGGCCGGCCAGTCGCTGACAGCCTGAACCGCGCAGGTCCGCCATGTTTGCCCCGATCTACCTGGACCACAACGCCACCACGCCCCTCGATCCCGAGGTGCGTGAGGCGATGTTGCCCTGGTTGGGCGGGCGCTTCGGCAACGCGTCGAGCCGTCATGAGTACGGCCGCGCCGCACGCATGGCCATCGACGAGGCGCGTGCCCGGGTGGCAGAAGCGGTGAACGCCCATCCCACCGAGGTGATCTTCACCAGCGGCGGGTCGGAGGCCAATAACCTGTTCCTCAAGGGGGCGGCGGCCCGGCTCAAGGCGGGTGCGCTGGCCCTTGGTGCCATCGAGCACCCCTGCGTGCGGCAGCCGGCCCGGCAGTTGCGCCAGTCGGGCTGGACGGTGCGCGAGCTCGCGGTGGACGCGGCCGGCCGGATCGACAGTGCGGCCTTTACAGCGGTGCTGGCTGAGCGGCCCCGGCTGGTGTCGGTGATGCTGGCCAACAACGAGACCGGTGTCGTTCAGGACGTGGCCCGGCTGGCGGCGCAGGTCCGTGCCGCGGGTGGATGGATGCATACCGATGCGGTTCAGGCCTTCGGCAAGCTCCCCGTGGATTTCCGGGCGCTGGGCGTGCACGGTATGTCCCTGTCTGCACACAAGGTGAATGGTCCCGTCGGCGCCGGCGCGTTGATTGTGGACAAGCGGGTCGAGCTCGCGCCGCTGGTGGCGGGGGGCGGTCAGGAGCGCGATCTGCGCTCCGGCACCGAGAACGTGCTGGCCATTGTCGGTTTCGGCAAGGCCTGCCAGCTGGCGGCGGCACGCCAGGCAGACCGGGCGGCGGTACTGCGGGGCCTGCAGGCGCGGCTGGATGCCGGATTGACCGGGCTGGGGGCGACGATCTTTTCGGCCGGCGCCGAGCGCCTGCCCAACACCACTTTCTTTGCCCTGCCGGGCATCGATGGCGAGACCCTGGTGGGCAAGCTCGACCGGGCCGGTTTTGCGGTGGCGAGCGGTTCGGCCTGCTCCAGCGCCCACCCGGAGCCGTCGCCCACACTGCTGGCGATGGGCGTGACGCCGGAGTGTGCCCGTGCGGCGGTGCGCGTGAGCCTGGGCTCGGGCAATACCGGGCAGGATGTAGATGGATTCCTGGAGGCGATCGCGCAGATCGTCGACCACCTCAGAAACCTGACCGCGATGGCGGTCGGAGTCGCAGACGCGGCTTGATTACCCAGTGCGGAGACGATGAATATGCTCAAGTTCCCCATCTACCTCGATTATTCGGCGACAACCCCCGTGGATCCGAGGGTCGCGGAGAAGATGATTCCTTACCTCACCGAGTTGTTCGGCAACCCGGCGTCCCGCAGCCACGCCTTCGGCTGGTCCGCTGAAAAGGCCGTCGAGGAGGCCCGCGAACAGGTGGCCGCGCTGGTAAACGCCGATCCGAAGGAGATCATCTGGACCTCCGGCGCCACCGAGTCCAACAACCTGGCCATCAAGGGCGCGGCGCACTTTTATTCAGGCAAGGGCAAGCACCTGATCACCGTGAAGACCGAGCACAAGGCCGTCCTCGACACGGTGCGCGAGCTGGAGCGCCAGGGCTTTGAGGCCACCTACCTGGATGTGCAGGACAACGGCCTGATCGACCTGGAGGTGCTGAAGGCAGCGATCCGCCCGGATACGGTGCTGGTGTCGGTGATGTTCGTGAACAACGAGGTCGGCGTCGTTCAGCCCATCGCCGAGATCGGCGAGCTGTGTCGCGAGAAGGGCATTGTCTTCCACGTGGACGCGGCCCAGGCCACCGGCAAGGTGGACATCGACCTGGCCAGGCTGAAGGTGGATCTGATGTCCTTCAGCGCCCACAAGACCTATGGTCCCAAGGGCATCGGCGCCCTCTACGTGCGGCGCAAGCCCCGTGTGCGCCTGGAAGCGCAGATGCACGGTGGTGGCCACGAACGCGGCCTGCGCTCCGGCACTCTGGCGACTCACCAGATCGTCGGCATGGGTGAGGCCTTCCGCATCGCCCGTGAGGAAATGGCCCAGGAAAACGCGCGCATCCTGGCCCTGCGCAACCGCTTGTTCGAAGGGCTCTCCGCCATTCCGGAAACCTTCGTGAACGGCGATCTGGTGCACCGTGTGCCCCACAACCTCAACATGAGCTTTGCCTACGTGGAAGGCGAGTCCCTGATCATGGCGATCAAGGACGTGGCGGTGTCGAGCGGGTCGGCGTGCACGTCGGCGAGCCTGGAGCCGTCCTATGTGCTGCGTGCCCTCGGCCGCAACGACGAGCTGGCCCACAGTTCCATCCGCTTCACCATCGGCCGCTTTACGACGGTCGAGGAAATCGACTATACAATTGATTTGTTGCAGCGCAAGATCGGTAAGCTCCGCGAACTGTCGCCCCTGTGGGAGATGGTCCAGGAGGGCATCGATCTGAACACCGTGCAATGGGCTGCCCACTGACAGGAGAACGAAGATGTCTTACAGCGAAAAGGTTCTGGACCACTACGAAAACCCGCGCAACGTCGGTTCGTTCCAGAAGGAAGACGACGGTGTGGGGACCGGCATGGTCGGCGCACCGGCCTGCGGCGACGTGATGAAGCTGCAGATCAAGGTGGGCAAGGATGGCGTCATCGAGGATGCCAAGTTCAAGACCTATGGGTGCGGCTCGGCCATCGCGTCGAGTTCCCTTGTGACCGAATGGGTCAAGGGCAAGACCCTCGACCAGGCGCTGGAGATCAAGAACACCGCCATCGCCGAGGAACTGGCCCTGCCGCCCGTGAAGATCCACTGTTCCATCCTGGCTGAGGACGCTATCAAGGCGGCGGTCGAGGATTACAAGAAGAAGCACAACGGTTGAAAGGAAGGCAATCATGGCAGTCACCCTGTCCGAAAAGGCAGCCCAGCACATCGACAACTTCATCGCGAAGCGGGGCAAGGGCATCGGCATCCGGCTGGGGGTGCGCACCTCCGGCTGTTCCGGAATGGCCTACAAGCTTGAATTTGCGGATGAGGTGCAGTCCGACGACGTGGTCTTCGAGAGCCGCGGCCTGAAGGTGCTGGTGGATCCGAAGAGCCTGCCCTACATGGACGGCACCGAGCTGGACTTTGTGCGTGAAGGCCTCAACGAGGGCTTCAAGTTCAACAATCCGAACGTGAAGGACCAGTGCGGCTGCGGCGAAAGCTTCACGGTCTGACATGATCGACCTGCGCCAGGACCACTTCGCCCTGTTCGGCCTTGCGCCGGCTTTCCACATCGATCTCGATCAGCTCGAGCAGGCCTACCTGACCCTTCAGGGCAAGGTTCACCCGGACCGCTTCGCCCATCTGTCGGATCAGGAGAAGCGTCAGTCCATGCAGTGGGCCACCCACGCCAACGGGGCCTTCCGTACCCTGCGCCAGCCGCTCACCCGCGCCCAGTACCTGCTGGAGCTGCGCGGCGTGGATCCGGCCTTCGAGAACAACACGGCCATGGCGCCGGAGTTCCTGATGGAACAGATGGAGTGGCGCGAAGCCCTTGGCGAGGCCCGTGAAGCGGCCGACGCGTCCGCCCTTGACGACATGGCGCGGCGCATCCGTGAGCGTTCCCGCGCGCTGGTCGTCCAGATCGGTGACGAGATCGACACGCTTGGCGATCTCCCGGCAGCGGCGGATACGGTGCGGCGGCTGAAGTTCCTCGAACGCCTGCAAGATGAAATCAACGACGCCCTGGCGTCACTGGATTCGTGATGGCCCTGTTACAGATTTCCGAGCCCGGTCTGTCCACGCTGCCGCACCAGCATCGCCTGGCGGTGGGCATCGACCTGGGGACGACCAATTCCCTCGTGGCAACGGTGCGCAATGGCGTGCCGCAATGTCTGCACGATGACGACGGGCGCGTGCTGCTGCCCTCGGTGGTCCAGTATTTGCCCGACGGACGGGTTGCCGTGGGCCGTGGGGCCCAAAAGGCCCAGGCCGTTGATCCCCGCAACACCATCGTCTCGGTCAAGCGCTTCATGGGCCGTGGTCTCAAGGACGTGGCCCACGTGGAGACCATGCCTTACGACTTCGTGGACCAGCAGGGCATGGTGCGCCTGCGCACGGTTCAGGGGGTGAAGAGCCCGGTGGAAGTGTCGGCTGAGATCCTCAGCAGCCTGCGTCTGCGCGCCGAACGCAGCCTGGGCGGCGAACTCACCGGCGCGGTCATCACGGTGCCGGCCTATTTCGACGACGCCCAGCGCCAGGCCACCAAGGATGCCGCGCGCCTCGCCGGGCTCAACGTGCTGCGCCTGCTCAACGAGCCCACCGCGGCGGCCATCGCCTACGGCCTGGAGAACGCGTCCGAAGGGGTGTATGCCGTATACGATCTGGGCGGCGGCACTTTCGACATCTCCATCCTGCGCCTGTCCCGCGGCGTGTTCGAGGTGGTCGCCACCAATGGCGATGCGGTTCTCGGGGGGGACGATTTCGACCATCGTCTGTTCTGCTGGATCCTCGACAACGCCGGCATCTCGCTGCCGTCCGACCAGGACGCGCGCCGCCTGCAGATGAAGGCGCGGGAAGTGAAGGAACGCCTGACCACCGACGAATCGGTAGACATCCGTCTGACCCTCACCCGTGGCGATGAGGTGGACCTGACCCTCACCCGAGAGCAGTTTGTCGAGATGACCCGTCATCTGGTGAGCAAGACCCTCGCGCCGGTCCGCAAGGCCTTGCGCGACGCAGGGCTCGCGCCCGAGGACGTGAAGGGTGTGGTGATGGTGGGCGGTGCGACACGCATGCCCCATGTGCAGAAGGCGGTGGGCGAGTACTTCGGCCAGACGCCCCTCACCAATCTGGATCCGGACACGGTCGTCGCCATCGGTGCAGCGATCCAGGCCAACGTGCTGGCGGGCAACCGGGCGGCCGAGGACGACTGGCTGCTGCTGGATGTGATTCCCCTGTCTCTGGGCATCGAGACCATGGGCGGACTGGTGGAGAAGATCATTCCCCGCAATGCCACCATTCCGACGGCGCGGGCCCAGGACTTCACCACCTTCAAGGACGGTCAGACGGCCATGGCCCTTCATGTGGTGCAGGGCGAGCGGGAGCTCGTGAGCGAATGCCGCTCGCTGGCGCGCTTCGAACTGCGCGGCATCCCGCCCATGGTGGCGGGGGCGGCGCGCATCCGCGTGACCTTCCAGGTGGATGCGGATGGCCTGCTGTCCGTGTCGGCGCGGGAGACCCTCAGCGGGGTCGAGGCCCGCGTGGAGGTGAAGCCCTCCTACGGACTGTCGGACGATGAGATCACGCGCATGCTCCAGTCCGGCTTCGAGTACGCCCGGGCCGACATGGAGGCGCGAGGCCTTAAGGAGCAGCAGGTCGAAGCGGCACGGGTCATCGAGGCGACCGAAAAGGCGCTGATGTCGGATGGCGACCTGTTGACGGCGGACGAGCGGACCGCCCTGGACGCCTCGGTGGAGGCACTGCGCAGTGCCGCGGCCGGCCTCGACGCGCGGGCCATCAAACTGGCCCTTGAGTCCTTCAACCGGGCCTCCAACGAGTTCGCATCCCGGCGCATGGACCGGAGTATCCGCGCCGCCTTGTCCGGCCACAAGATCGACGACATCCGGATCTGATCCGTTCAACGACTGCATTCATCATGACCACACTGATCGTTCTGCCCCACGTGGAGCTGTGCCCGGAAGGGGCGGTCATCGACGCCCGTCCCGGCGAGTCCATCTGCCAGAGCCTGCTGGAGAACGGCATCGCCATCGAGCACGCCTGCGAACAGTCCTGCGCCTGTACGACCTGCCACGTCATCGTACGGGACGGATTTAACACCCTGGAACCGGCGGAAGACGAAGAGGAGGATCTCCTCGACAAGGCCTGGGGACTGGAGCCCCAGTCGCGCCTGTCCTGTCAGGCGCTGGTGGGCGGTACACCGCTGACGGTGGAGATCCCGCGCTATTCCATCAACATGGTCAAGGAGGGCAAGCGGGGATGAAATGGACCGACGTGCAGGAAATTGCCATCCAGTTGTCTGAAGCCCGCCCGGACGCGGATCCGGCACGGGTGAACTTTGTTGACCTGATGAGCTGGGTCATGGCCTTACCGGAATTCGACGACGACCCGAAGCGTTGTGGCGAACGCATCCTCGAAGCGATCCAGCAGGCGTGGATCGACGAAGTCGCCTGAGCATGCGGCCAGCGAGACCGGCATGAGCGGCGGCGCACAGCTTCACGCCTTTGAACTGCCGGCCCTGCAGGGCGGCGTGCTGCGTCTGGCCGACTACGCGGGCAAGGTGCTGTTGATTGTGAACACAGCCAGCCGTTGCGGTTTCACGCCCCAGTACGCCGGGCTTCAGGCCTTGTACGAAACCTATGGTGCGCAGGGTCTGGTGGTGATTGCGTGTCCATGCGACCAGTTTGGAGGGCAGGAACTGGGCAGTGCGGAGGAGATCGGGGCCTTCTGCACCGGGCGTTTCGATGTCCGTTTTCCCATGGCAGACAAGCTGCGGGTCAATGGTCCCGACGCGCATCCCCTGTTTCATTACCTCACGGCGGCCCTGCCGGGGGTGCTGGGATCCCGCGCCATCAAGTGGAACTTCACCAAGTTCCTGGTGGATCGCGTCGGAAATCCGGTCCGGCGCTATGCGCCGACCACGCCGCCAGCCGAACTGGCTGGCGATATTGAAGCCCTGCTGTAAGGGATCAGCGTGCCGTCGGATCGGACGGTTCGTTGAGGGACAGCCAGTACAGGCCCAGCTGGCCCACAGCCTGCAGGAAACGCTCGAAATCCACCGGTTTGCGGATGTAGCTGTTGGCGCCGAGGCGGTAGGCCTCGAAGATGTCCTGGTGTTCCTTGGAGGTGGTCAGGACGACCACCGGCAACAGGGCAGTGCGCTCGTCAGCGCGGATGCGACGCAGCACCTCAAGGCCGTCGATGCGCGGCAGCTTGAGGTCGAGCAGTACGAAGGCCGGCATCTGGTGGCTGTCGCGCGTTGAATACTGACCCGTACAGAAGAGGTAGTCGAGCGCTTCGACGCCATCGCGAGCGACCACGACCTGATTGGCAATCTTGTTCTTGCTGAAGGCCCTGAGGGTCAGTGCTTCGTCGTCGGGGTTGTCTTCGACTAGCAGTATGGGGCGATCGGTCGCCATCTTTTGAGCTCCTTGACCTTGCTTTTCGGTCTTTTTATGTCGTTCTTTAACCGCTGGCGGTCCCCTTTCCGGGTAAGTACGATCATAAGGAGCTGTCCGTAGTTTCAGTAAGGACGGAGTTGGCGTTTATCGGGTGCTTTTACAACAATTGACGCCGATTTATCAAAAATATCTTTTCGTCGCCACTGGGGGCCGAAAGCCAGGTCGGAGCGAGGGTCGGGAAGGCCGCTTCGAAGAGATCCCGATTGTGTCCGACTTCCACGGCGAGCTGACCGTCCGGCGCGAGGAAACGGGGCGCATCGGCGAGCAGGCGACGGACCAGGTCGAGGCCGTCCTCGCCGGCGCCCAGGGCGAGTGCCGGTTCGTGCCGGTATTCGGCAGGCAGATCGTCCATCGCGTCCTGGGTGACATAGGGCGGGTTGCTGAGGATGAAGTCGAAGGGCTGTTCCGGCACCTGGTCGAAGGCATCGGACTGGACCAGGGTGATGCGGTCCTCCAGGCCGTAGGCGGCCACGTTGCGGGCGGCAATTTCCAGCGCGTCCGGTGAAATGTCGACGGCGACGATCTCTGCATGGGGAAAGGCGTGTGCCATCAGGATGGCGAGGCAGCCGGAGCCGGTGCACATGTCCATGGCACGCGTGACACTCGCAGGATCCTGGATCCACGGGCTGAAGCCTTCGTGGAGCAGCTCGGCGAAATAGGAGCGGGGAATGATGACCCGTGGGTCGATCTCGAAGCGGAACTCGCCGAGCCAGGCTTCTCCGGTGATATAGGCGGCCGGCAGGCGGTCGACGGCGCGCTTTTCGATGACCTCGAAGATTGCTTCCCGCTCATCGCCGGGGATGCAGGCGTCGAGGAAGGGGTCGAGGCGGTCCAGGGGCAGGGCCAGCGTATGGAGGACGAGATAGACGGCCTCGTCCCAGGCGTCTACGAAGCCGTGACCGAAGAAGCAGCCGGCGCGGTTGAAACGGGTGACCGCATAGCGCAGCCAGTCACGGACGGTGACGAGCTCGGCGAGGGGGCCATGCTCGTGTTCGTGTTCGTGCTCGTCGTGCCCGGCGTCGTCGGGAAGGGTGTCTTCGTGGGCCATGGGTGCTCCGGTCAGGCGAGGAGGTGTTCGAGGGTGCGGCGGTAGATGTCCGACAGCGGGTCGACGGCATCCAGTGCGATGCACTCGTCGATCTTGTGGATGGTGGCGTTGACAGGGCCGAACTCGACCACCTGAGGACAGATGTCGGCAATGAAGCGGCCATCGGAGGTCCCACCCGTGGTGGAGAGTTCGGGCGTGCGGCCGAGGGCATCGCGGATGGCGGCTTCGAGGGCGCCTACCAGGGTGCCGCGGGGCGTCAGGAAGGGCTTGCCACCGAGGGTCCAGGCGAGGTCGTAGTCGAGCCCGTGGCGGTCGAGGATGGCGTGGACGCGCTGCTTCAGGGCGTCTGCGGTGTGCACCGTGGCGAAGCGGAAGTTGAAGAGGACCTCCAGCGTGCCAGGAATGACATTGGTCGTACCGGTGCCAGCGTGGATGTTGGACATCTGCCAGGAGGTGGGCGGAAAGTATTCGTTGCCTTCGTCCCAGCGGGTGGCGGCGAGTTCGGTCAGGGCCGGTGCGGCCAGGTGAATGGGATTCCTGGCGAGGTGGGGGTAGGCGATATGGCCTTGGACGCCCTTGACCGTGAGCTTGCCGGAGAGGCTGCCGCGACGGCCGTTCTTGATCATGTCGCCGAGCACGTCGACGGACGTGGGTTCGCCGACGATGCAGAAGTCCAGGGTCTCACCGCGTGCCTTGAGGGTGTTCACCACGTGCACGGTGCCGTAAGTGGCGTCGCCTTCCTCGTCGGAGGTGAGGAGGAGGGCGATGGAGCCGGGATGATGGGGGTGGCTGGCGACGAAGTCTTCGATGGCCGTGACGAAGGCGGCGAGGGAGGTCTTCATGTCGGCGGCACCGCGGCCGTAGAGGAAACCGTCCCGTTCGGTGGGTTCGAAGGGATCGGACTGCCACTGGGCGAGGGGGCCGGTGGGCACCACGTCGGTGTGGCCGGCGAAGACGACCAGCGGGCGGGCCGTGCCGCGGCGCGCCCACAGGTTGCAGGTACCGCCCGCATCGAGGCGTTCGCAGACAAAGCCTAGGGGCGTGAGCCGTGAGGCGATCAGGTCGAGGCAGCCGGCGTCCTCGGGGGTGACGGAGCGGCGGGCGATGAGTTCACGGGTCAGGGCGAGCGTGGCGCTCGCCGGGGCTGTCGGTCGGGTCATGGGTGTGGGGTCGGGGCTGGGTCAGTCTTCGTCGAGTTCGAGCGTGAACTCCTTGAACGACGCGCCGCCTTCTTCCTGATGCGGTTCGCTGTCGATCGACGTGGACGGCAAGGGAGTCTTGTCGGCGTTCTTGTCGCTGAACTGGGCGTTGTTGATGAGCCAGGACAGGTTGGTGGGCGAGTCGGCGTTGGCGAGGGCTTCTTCGAGGGTGATGATCTTGTCCCGGTACAGACGGAAGAGATCCTGTTCGAAGGTGCGCGAGCCGGAGGCGAGGCTCTGCTCCATGGCCTCGCGGATGCCGGAGATCTCGCCACGCTCGATCAGTTCGGCCACCTGGCGGGAGTTGAGGAGGATTTCCACCGCGGGGATGCGTTTACCGTCCGGGCGCTTGACCAGGCGCTGGGAGATGATGCACTTGAGGGTCGCCGCCAGGTCCATGTAGAGGAGCGGGCGGTTTTCCATCGGAAAGAAGTTGAAGATCCGGTTGAGTGCGTGGTAAGCGTTGTTGGCGTGCAGCGTGGCCAGGCACAGGTGACCGGTCTGGGCGTAGGCGATGGCGGCCTGCATGGTGTCCCGGTCGCGGATCTCGCCGATCAGGATGCAGTCCGGCGCCTGGCGCATGGCGTTGGACAGGGCGTGGTTCCAGTCCAGGGTGTCGGTGCCGATCTCGCGCTGATTGACGATGGAGGCCTTGTGCCGGAAGAGGTATTCGATGGGATCCTCGATGGTGAGGATGTGCCCGGAGAAGTTCTCGTTGCGGTGGTCCAGCATCGACGCGATGGTGGTGGACTTGCCCGAGCCGGTGGCGCCCACGACGAGCACGAGGCCGCGTTTTTCCATGATCACGTCGGACAGCACGGGTGGCAGGCCGAGGGCGTCGAGGCGGGGAATCTGGTCGAGGATGTAACGGACGACGATGGCAATGCTGTTCCGCTGCCAGAAGATGTTGACGCGGAAGTTGCCCATGTTGCGCCGGCTGAAGGAGAGGTTCATCTCCCGTTCGTTCTCGAAGCGGGCGATCTGCTCCGGCGTCATCATCTCGTAGGCCATGCGGTGGATCATGCCCGCGTCCATGGCCTGCTGATTGATCGGCAGGGTGTTCCCGTCGATCTTGATATGGATGGGCGCACCCACCGTGACGTAGATGTCCGAGGCCTTCTTCTCGGCCATCAGGGTGAACAGCTTGTCGATGATCATCGGTGGGCCCGGCTCGAATGAAACGGGCCGCGTGACCGCGGCCCGGGGGAAGGTCAGTCGCGCAGCAGTTCGTTGATGCTGGTCTTGGAGCGGGTCTGGGCGTCCACCTTCTTGACGATCACGGCGCAGTACAGGCTGTACTTGCCGTCGCCAGAGGGCAGGTTGCCGCTCACCACGACGGAGCCCTCGGGCACGCGGCCGTAGAGCACTTCGCCAGTGGTGCGGTCGTAAATCTTGGTGCTCTGGCCGATGTACACGCCCATGGAGATGACGCAGTTGTCCTCCACGATGACGCCTTCCACCACTTCGGAGCGGGCGCCGATGAAGCAGTTGTCGCCGATGATGGTGGGATTGGCCTGGAGGGGTTCCAGCACGCCGCCGATGCCGACGCCGCCGGAGAGGTGAACGTTCTTGCCGATCTGGGCGCAGGAACCGACGGTGGCCCAGGTGTCCACCATGGTGCCTTCATCCAC
>DAOQMM010000001.1:84139-100912 GCA_035335645.1 Rhodocyclaceae bacterium
CGTTGCGCAAAGGCGGCAATCCGCCGGGCGGCTTCGAGGCACTCGGCCAGTTCGGCCACCAGGGCGATACGGACAAAGCCTGCACCGGGGTTGGTCCCGTGGGCCTCGCGGGCCAGGAAACTGCCGGGCAGGACCGTCACATTATATTCGGCCTGCAGGCGGCGGGCGAATTCGGTGTCCGAGAGGCCCAGCTTGTCCACCCGCGCCCACAGGTAGAAGCCCGCGTCGGGCAGGCTCACCTCCAGGTGTTCGGCGATGAGCGGGGTGACGCGGTCGAACTTTTCCCGGTACAGACGCCGGTTTTCGGCCACGTGGGCTTCGTCGCTCCAGGCCGCGGCGGAGGCGGCCTGTACCACCGGGCTCATGGCGCAGCCGTGGTAGGTGCGGTAGAGCAGGAAGCGCTTGAGGATGGTCGCGTCGCCGGCCACGAAGCCCGAGCGCATGCCCGGCACATTGGAGCGCTTGGACAGGCTGGAGAACATCACCACGTTGCGGAAGTCGCTGCGGCCCAGGCGCTGGGCGGCTTCCAGGCCGCCGATGGGCAGGGCGTCGTCGTTGAAGTAGATCTCGGAGTAGCACTCGTCGGCGGCGATGACGAAGCCATGGCGGTCCGACAGCTCGAACAGGTGCTGCCATTCGTCGAGGGTGAGGACGCGGCCCGTGGGGTTGCCCGGCGAACACACATACACCAGTTGCACGCGGGCCCATGCCTCGTCGGGCACGCGGGCGAAGTCGGATCCGAAATTGTCGTCCGGCAGGTTGTTGATGAAATACGGCTGGGCGCCGGCCAGATAGGCGGCCCCTTCGTAGATCTGATAGAACGGGTTGGGACACAGCACCAGGGCGTCGGGCCGGGTGCCGTCGATGACGCACTGGGCGAAGGCAAACAGTGCCTCGCGGGAGCCATTCACCGGCAGCACCTGGGTGGCGGGATCCACGGCGGGCAGACCGTAGCGGGATTCCAGCCAGGCGGCAATGGACTTGCGCAGGGCGTCGGAGCCCTGCGTCGTCGGATAGTTGGCGAGACCGCCCAGATGGGCCACCAGGGCGTCGCGGATGAAGGCCGGCGTGGCGTGCTGGGGTTCACCGATGGACAGGCGGATCGGTGAGTATTCGGCGGGCGGGACGATGCCGTCGAAGAGGGCGCGGAGCTTTTCGAAGGGGTAGGGGTGCAGATCCTGGAGGTGCGGGTTCACGGTCGGCTGGAGATCCTGAAGTCGGCCCGGATCCGGGCGGGAAAGGCGGTGAACGGCGCGGAAAACGCGCCGGCTGGCCTCGTCAAGGGCCAATGGTATTATAGCGGCCACCTGACATGCGGCAGTGCAGCAATGCGCTGCCCGCGCCCTCGAGAAATTCTCCGCGGCACGCCCTGGCGGCCCCCAGTTGACACCCTGACCACGTGCGTCTCGCCAAACTCAAGCTCGCCGGTTTCAAGACCTTCGTAGACCCGACCACCGTGCTCACGCCGGGCAATCTGGTCGGCGTGGTCGGTCCCAATGGCTGCGGCAAATCGAACATCATCGATGCCGTGCGCTGGGTGCTGGGCGAATCGCGGGCGTCGGCGCTGCGCGGCGGATCAATGCTGGACGTGATCTTCAACGGTTCCACCACCCGCAAGCCGGTGTCGCGGGCCAGCGTGGAGCTGGTCTTCGACAACGCCGAGGGGCGCGCGGCAGGGCAGTGGAAGCCCTACGCCGAGGTGGCGGTGAAGCGCGTGCTCGACCGCAGCGGCGAATCCACCTATTTCATCAACGGCCTGCAGGTGCGCCGCAAGGACGTGATCGACCTGTTCCTCGGCACCGGCCTGGGGCCACGCGCCTACGCCATCATCGAGCAGGGCATGATCTCGCGGATCATCGAGGCGCGGCCGGAGGAGGTGCGCGGCTTCCTGGAAGAGGCCGCCGGCGTCACCAAGTACCGGGAACGCCGCAAGGAGACGGAAGGCCGTCTCACCGACGCCCGCGACAATCTGGCGCGCCTGGAGGACATCCGCCACGAGCTCGGTCAGCAGATCGGCAGGCTAGAGGCCCAGGCCGCGGTGGCCGAGCGCTACCACCGGCTCAACGCAAGCCTGTCGGAGCGCCAGAATCTCCTGTGGCTGATCAAGCGCAACGAGGCCCGCAGCGAGCGGACCCGCCTGACGGAGGAACTCGGTGAGGCCACGCGCCGGATCGAGGCCGACTCGGCCCGCCTGCAGACGCTGGAAAGCCAGCTGGAAAGCGCCCGCGAGGCCCAGTTTGCTGCCTCCGGTCACGTCCAGCACGCCCAGGATGCCCTGCATGGGGTCAGTACCGAACTGACCCGCCTGGAGGGCGAACTGGCCCGCCTGCGGGATTCCCGGCGCGTGCTGGAGAGCCGTCTGGTGCAGTTGGAGCGGGATGACGCCCAGTGGCGCAGCCAGCTCGACACCCTGAGCAGTGACGCCGAACGCTGGCACAGCCTGCAGGAACACGCGGCCCTGCGTGCCGAGCAGGCCGAGGCCCGTCATGCCGAACTCGCCGAGCGTCTGCCCGAAGCCGAGGACGCCCTGCGCACCGCCGATGCCACCGCGGCGGCGGTGCGCCGTGAGCTGAACCAGGCGGAACAGCAGATCCGTGTCGAGGAGGCCCACCGGGTCAGCAGCGAGCGGACCCTCGAGACCCTCGGCCAGCGACGCGGTCGCCTGCAACAGGAGCAGTCCGCGGTGGATGCGCCGGATCTGCGCCGAATCGCCGAACGGGAGGCCCTGCTGTCGGAGCTCGAAGATACCCTGGCCACCCGCCAGAGTGCCGTGGCCGACGCCCAGGCCGGGCTGCCCGGCGCCCAGCAGGCCCTGCGGGAGGCCATGGAAGCCGAGCGCCAGACTCAGCGGCAGGCCACCGAACTGCGTGCCCGCCGCGAGGCCCTGGTGCAGCTCCAGCACAAGGTCCAGGCCCAGGGCCAGTTGGGCGACTGGCTGCGCCGCCATCGCCTCGACGGCCTCACGCCCCTGTGGCAGCGGCTGCAGGTGGCGGCCGGCTGGGAATCGGCGGTGGAGGCCATCCTGCGGGAACGCCTCGCGGCCCTGCCGGCCGAGGACGGGCGCGCGGCGCTGATTGCGTTGGCCGACAAGGTGCCCGGCGCGTTCGCCTTCCTGCTGGCCGATGCGCCGGCTGATGGGGCGCCGCCCATGGCGCTGGAAGGCGCGCGGCCCCTGCTGGATCATGTCTGTGCCGATGTGACGCTGACGCCGGTGCTGGCAGCCTGGCTGGGCACGGTGCTGGCCGTGGACGATCTGGCGCCCTGGCTGGAACGGCGCGCCGAACTGTCGCCTTCCGTCCGGCTGGTGGCCAAGGACGGTCGCGTGCTGGACCGCCACGCCCTGATCCACTATGCGCCGGACGCCCGTACCCACGGGGTGATCGAACGCCAGCGGGAGATCGACCAGCTCGCCGTCGAGCTCGACCGGGCCCAGGAGGCTGCGGCGCAGGCCAAGGAGGCCGTGGCGGAGGCTGACGCCACCGCGACGCGCCTGCAGGACGGCCTCACCACCCTGCGTCGCGACGTGCAGGCCCTGCAGGCCCAGGTCCATGGCGAACAGGTGGAGGTGCTCAAACTCAACCAGGCGCGGGTCCGTTACGAGGAACGCTGGGCCCAGATCGAACGGGACATGGGCGAGATCGCCTTGCTGGAGCAGACCGAGCGCGACCGCCTGATGCGCTCGGAGACCGAGCTGGAACGCAGCCGCGAGATGGCCGAGCTGCAACGCGGACGCCTCGACGCCGCCGAAGCGGTGCGCCGCGAGCGGGAGGCAGCCCTGCGCGAGACCCGCGCGCTGGAGCAGGCCCTGGCCCGCGAGCTGCAGGACGCCCGCCACGCAGAACGGGAATGCACCAGCAAGCTGGACGACATCGCCCGCAACCGTAGCCTGGCGGAAGAGCAGCTGGCGCGCACCGCCGAAGAGCTGGAAGCGCGCCGCGAAAGCCTGCTGGAGATCGACGAGCCCTCGGTGGCCGCGGCGCTCCAGGCGGCGGTGGTCCTGCGCGGCACACGGGAGATGGCGCTGGTCGAGGTGCGCAACGGGCTGGAGGCGATCCACGCCCAGGTGCGCGGCCTGGAGGAAGCCCGTCACCACACCGAACAGACCGCGGCCCCCGTTCGCGAGCGGGTTGCGGAGCTGCGTCTGCGCGTTCAGGCCGCCGAGCTGGCCGAGGCCCAGTTCGCCACCCGTCTGGAGGAAGCGCAGGCCGACGAAGCCGCCCTCGCGCCGCTGCTCACGGCGGACCTGAAGGAAGGCGCCTTGCAGCGCGAAGTGGCCCGCCTTGGCCGCGAGATCGCGGAACTGGGGGCCGTGAACCTGGCCGCGCTGGACGAGCTCAGGGCGGCGTCCGAGCGCAAGACCTACCTGGATGTGCAGAGCGAGGATCTCCTGGGGGCCATCGAGACCCTGGAAGACGCGATCCGCCGCATCGACCGGGAAACGCGGGAGCAGCTTCAGGAGACGTACAATACGGTCAACCGCCATTTCGGCAGCCTGTTCCCCCAGCTTTTCGGGGGCGGCGAGGCGCGGCTGGTGCTGACTGGCGACGAGATTCTCGACGCGGGCATCCAGATCGTCGCCCAGCCGCCGGGCAAGAAGAACAGTTCCATCCAGCTGCTGTCCGGTGGCGAGAAGGCGCTGACGGCGATTGCGCTGGTGTTTGCCATGTTCCAGCTCAATCCGGCGCCGTTCTGCATGCTGGACGAAGTGGATGCCCCCCTCGACGATGCCAATACCGGGCGCTATTGCGGGATGGTGAAGCGGATGTCGTCCCAGACCCAGTTCATCTTCATCAGCCACAGCAAGATCACGATGGAGATCGCCCAGCAGTTGGTGGGCGTGACGATGCAGGAGCAGGGCGTGTCGCGGGTGGTGGAAGTGGATATCGAAGAAGCCATGCGCCTGGCCGAAACGGCGGCGTGAGTGTGAAACAAAGGGAAGCAGATGGGAATGAGTGAATTGCAGATGGGCCTGATCGGGGCCGGCGGTGCGGTCGTGCTGGGCATCTTCGCGTTCAACAAGTGGCAGGAGCGCCGGCAGCGCAAACTCGCCGAGCCGCCTGTGCCGACGGAGCCCCAGGCTTCCGGGACGGCGGCCCGCGGTGGCGAGGCGCGTATCGAGCCGGTGCTCGGTGCGGCGACGCCCCGGCCCGTGGCCGCCCGTCCGGCGCCCACCGCCGGACCGCGTCGCGTGCCGCCGCCCTTGCCGGCCGAGGTGGACGAGCGGGCCGACTGCGTGGTGCGAGTGGAATCGATCGAGCCCGTGCAGGGCAGCCGCCTGCTCCAGGCCGCAGCGCAGCATCTGCAGGGCATCGCCAAGCCGGTGCGCTGGTTCGGCTTTTCGGATCACGACAATCGCTGGGAAACGCTGGATGGTGCGCCCGGCCACGGCTATCACTGGATCTGTGCGGCGCTGCAGCTGGTGGATCGCCGCGGGCCGGTGAGCGAAGGGGATCTGTCGGCCTTCTGCGGCGGACTGCAGCGCATGTGTGACATCTTCATGGGCATTCCGTCCCTGCCGGTCAAGGCCGAAGCCCTGGACCGGGCCGCAGAGCTGGATCGCCTGTGTGCCGGCGTGGACATCCAGATCGGCGTCAATGTGGTGGCCCGCGAACTGCCGATTCCCGGCACCAAGCTGCGCGGCCTGGCTGAGGCGGCCGGGCTGGAACTGGGCACGGACGGCTGCTTTCACGCCCGTGACGATCTGGGCCTGAGCCAGTTCGTGCTGAGCAACCTGGAGCCGGTCCGATTCGTGGCCGAGGAGATGCGTGGCCTGAGTACCCAGGGCGTCACCCTGACGCTCGACGTGCCGCGGGTGGCGGATGGCGTGAAGGTCTTCGACCGCATGATGACGGTGGCCCAGCAACTGGCGGAAGCCCTCAACGGCGCCGTGGTGGACGACAACCGCACGCCTTTCGGTGACAAGGCTGCGGGCCTGATCCGCGCCCAGATCGAGCAGTTTCAGGTGCAGATGGGCGAGCAGGGCATCGCGCCGGGTTCGACACTGGCGCGGCGCCTGTTCGCCTGACCGCGCGCCGTGTCCGTCCCGGCCGAACAGATCGCGCGGGCGGCGGCCCTGCGCGAGGCGCTCGAACGCTACAACCACGCCTACTATGTCCTCGATGAGCCCCTTGTCCCGGATGCGGAATTCGATGCCCGCTTCCGTGAACTGCAGGCGCTTGAGGCGACGTATCCGGAACTCCTGACACCCGATTCGCCGACCCAGCGTGTCGGCGGCCAGCCGGCGCCGGAGCTGGCGCCGGTGAGTCACGCGGTGCCGATGCTGTCGATCCGCACCGAGACCGATACCACCGCCGAAGGCGCCGTTGTCTTCGACACACGCGTGCGGCGGGCCCTCGGGCTGACGGACGACGCGCCACCGGTGACCTACGCGGCAGAGCTGAAGTTCGACGGGCTCGCCATCAATCTGCGCTACGAAGGTGGCACCCTGGTGCTGGCGGCCACCCGGGGCGACGGCACGACGGGCGAGGATGTGACGCGCAATGTGCGCACCATCCGCCAGATTCCCCTGCGGCTGAAGGGCGCGCTGCCACCGGTGCTGGAAGTGCGCGGCGAGATCTACATGCGCCGCGACGCGTTTGACCGTCTCAACGCGGACCAGGCAGCCGCCGGCCAGAAGACCTTCGTCAATCCCCGCAATGCCGCTGCCGGTAGCCTGCGCCAGCTCGACCCGGCCATTACAGCGCGGCGGCCCCTGTCCTTCTTTGCCTACGGGCTGGGGGAGGTGGTGGGCTGGGAACTGCCGCCGACCCACGCCGAGCTGCTCGATGCACTGGACGCCCTGGGCTTCCCCGTCTGCGTGCACCGGACGCGTGCCCAAGGGGCGGCAGCGCTCGCGCAGTTCCACGAGGCGATGGGCGTCTTGCGTGACGGCCTGCCTTTCGACATCGACGGCGTGGTCTACAAGGTGGACAGTCTGGCCCTGCAGCAGGCGCTGGGTTTCGTCTCGCGGGAGCCGCGGTGGGCGGTGGCGCACAAATATCCGGCCCAGGAGGCCGTGACGTATCTGCTGGGTATCGACGTTCAGGTCGGCCGCACCGGCGCGCTGACCCCGGTTGCCCGCCTGGAGCCGGTGTTTGTCGGTGGTGTGACGGTCACCAATGCCACGCTGCACAACCAGGGCGAGATCGACCGCAAGGAGCTTCGCGTCGGTGACCGCGTGGTGGTGCGCCGCGCCGGCGACGTGATTCCGGAAGTCGTCGGCCGTGTGATCGGGGACGAGGAGGAGGAGGCGGCCCACGTGGCCCGTCCGCGTTTCGATCTGCTTGGCACTTATCCGGTGTGCCCGGAGTGTGGCTCCCACGTGGTGCGGGGCGAGGACGAGGCGGTGGCGCGGTGTACCGGCGGTCTGTACTGCCCGGCCCAGCGCAAGCAGGCGCTGCTGCACTTTGCCGGACGGCGTGCCATCGACATTGATGGGCTCGGTGAGCAGATCGTCCACCAACTCGTGACGAATTCCACGGTCACCACGCCGGCAGACCTGTATAACCCTGACCGGATCAATGCCAATGTACTTGCCGGGCTGGAGCGCATGGGCGAAAAGTCCGCCGCGAACCTGATGGCGGCCATCGAGGCGAGCCGGGAGACGAGTCTGGCGCGCTTCATCTTCGCCCTGGGGATCCGCAATGTGGGCGAGAAGACCGCGAAGGATCTGGCCCGTCATTTCGGTGGACTGAAGGCGCTGATGGCTGCCGATGAGGCACAGCTGCTGCAGGTGCCGGATGTCGGGCCGGTGGTGGCGCGGTGCATCGTCGAGTTCATGGGCGAAGCCCGTAATCAGGCGGTCATCGGCAGTCTGGCCGACGCCTTGCACTGGACCGAGGGCGCTCCGGCGGCCCGCTCGGCCGACGGCGGCCTGGCGGGCAAGACCTTCGTGCTCACGGGCACCCTGCCCACACTCAAGCGCGACGCGGCGGCGGCATTGATCGAAGCGGCGGGCGGCAAGGTCAGCGGTTCGGTTTCCAAGAAGACCGACTACCTTGTCGCCGGAGCCGAGGCGGGCAGCAAGCTCGACAAGGCGCAACAACTGGGTGTCATGATTCTGGACGAGGCGGGGCTGATGGCCCTGCTTGAGCCGGTGCCGCCCGCGCAGGACGGGGGCGGTCAGGGAAGCTTATTTGAGGATCAGGAATGAAGAAGGTTACGAAAGCGGTATTTCCAGTGGCGGGCATGGGCAGCCGCTTCCTCCCGGCCACCAAGGCGTCGCCCAAGGAGATGATGCCGGTGGTGGACAAGCCGCTGATCCAGTACGCGGTGGAAGAGGCGGTGGCGGCCGGCATGACGGATCTGGTGTTCATCACCGGGCGCTCCAAGCGGGCCATCGAAGATCACTTCGACAAGGCTTACGAGCTGGAGACCGAACTCGAGGCGCGGGGCAAGACGGAATTGCTCAAGATCGTCCGCGAGACGGTGCCGGCGAATGTGAACTGCATCTACATCCGCCAGCCGGAAGCGCTGGGTCTGGGGCACGCGGTGCTGTGCGCGGCGCCGGTGGTGGGCGATGAGCCCTTCGCCGTGCTGCTGGCGGACGACCTCCTGGACGGTCAGGGCGCCTCATCGGTGATGCGTCAGATGGCGGATGTGTATCACTACCATCGCTGTTCGGTGCTGGGCGTCATGAACGTGCCGCGGGAGCACACCCGCCAGTACGGCATCGTCAGCACCGAGCGCCAGGACGGCGATGTGCAGCGGGTGACGGGGATCGTCGAAAAGCCCAAGCCCGAAGAGGCGCCGTCCACCCAGGCGGTGGTGGGGCGATACGTGCTCACCGGCCGCATCTTCGAACATCTGCGCAAGCTCACGCCGGGCGCGGGGGGCGAGTTGCAGCTCACGGACGCCATCGCCTCCCTGTTGCGTGAAGAGGCGGTGCTGTCCTACCAGTTCAAGGGTGTGCGTTACGACTGCGGCTCCAAGCTCGGATATCTGCAGGCCACCGTCGAGCTGGGCCTGAAGCATCCGGAAGTGGGTGCGGAGTTCGCGGCGTATCTGGCTTCACGTGCCGGTGTGGACGGCGCCTGACCGGCGCACACGCCGGCAGATGACATGAGAGGCCCGCCCGCGCGCGGGCCTCTTCGTTTCCGACTGGCGCTCTGCAAGGCGCACCCGGCGTCAGCGTTCCGTGAGGGCGTTGGCCTTGGCCCGCAGGACGGGCTTGAGGAGGTAGCTCAGCAGTGACTTCTTGCCGGTGAGAATGTCCACCTCGGCCACCATGCCTGGAATGATGGGCAGCCTGGCATCGCCCAGGGCACTATGGACGGTGCGTACGCGCACCACGTAGTAGGCATTGCCCTTTTCGTCGGTGATGGTGTCGGCGCCGATCTGTTCCAGTGTGGCGTCGAGGCCGCCGTAGATGGCGAAGTCATAGGCGGTGAACTTCACCAGCGCCGGCTGGCCGGGACGCAGGAAGGCGATGTCCTTGGGCTGAACGCGGGCTTCCAGCAGCAGGGTGTCGTCGCTGGGCACGATCTCGATAATCTCCTTGCCCGGCTGGACCACCCCGCCCACGGTGTTGGCGAAGAGCTGCTTGACGGTGCCGTTCATCGGCGCGCGGATCTCGGCCTGCTTGACCCGGTCGGCGAGGCCTTCGCTGCCGGCGGAAAGGGCGGCGATCTTGGCGTTGGTGTCGGAGAGCTCGCTGCGCGCCTGATTGCGGATCTGGAGCTCCACTTCCTCCACCTTGTTCTGGGCTTCGGCGATGGCGGCCTGGATGCGCGGGATCTGGGCGACGGCGGCGTTGCGTTCGCCCTTGAAGCGGGCCACGTCCCGTTCCAGGCGCAGGAGCTCCACCTCGGAGACGGCGCCGGTCTTGGCCAGCGGGCGGGTCACTTCGAGCTCGCGGGCGGTGAGGTCGTAGCTCTGGGACGATTGATCCCGGCGGGCGCTTACTTCAGCCAGTTCCTGGCGGCGCTGGGACAGTTGCTGGCGGGCGATGCTGGCAGCGGCGTCCATCTCGGCGCGCTTGGATTCGTAGGCACTGCGCTCCTGCTCCACCAGATCCGGCGCGTCCTTGAGCACCTCGGGCGGGGCGACGAAGGGCTTGCCGTGGGAGATGGCGGTGAGACGGGCTGCCTTGGCCAGCAGTGCCAGATATTGGGCGCGGTTTTCCCGCAGGGACGAGACGAAGCGGGTCGGGTCCACCTTGAGGAGCAGCTCGCCGGCCTTCACCTGCTGGCCTTCCTTGACGAGGATCTCGGAGACGATGCCGCCGTCCAGGCTCTGCAGGATCTGCACCTGCTTGGACGGGATGACCTTGCCTTCGCCGCGGGTGACCTCGTCGAGCTGGGCAAACGCGGCCCACAGCAACAACACGAGCACGGCGACCAGGGTGATCCACACGGCGATGCGGCTGCCGCGCAGGCGCTGCTCGGCCATCGCCCATTCGGCGTCGGCGAGGTAGTCGGTGTCGTCGTGGATCTCGCCCCGTTCGGCGCCATCCAGCAAACGGTCGAAGGCGCGGGAGCTCCGATCATAGACCCGCGCGTACTGAGGCTGAATGAAGGCGGCCAGACGGGCAAACAGGGACTTCATCGCATTAGCCTCCCCGTCCGATGCGGCCCTGTTGCAGGGCTTCGACCACCTGGGCCTTGGGCCCGTCGGCCACGATGTGGCCCTGGTCGAGGACGATCAGCCGATCCACAAGGTCCAGCAGCGAGGTCCGGTGGGTGACGAGGACGATCGTCTTGCCGGCCGCGAAAGCGCGCAGGCGCTGCTTGAGTTGCTCTTCGCTCTGGTGGTCCATGCTGCTGGAGGGCTCATCCAGCAGCAGGATGGGCGGATCGTTGAGCACCGCACGGGCAATGGCCACGGCCTGGCGCTGCCCGCCGGAGAGGGATTCGCCGCGTTCGCCGATGGGCATGTCGAAACCCTGGGGATGGGCGTCGGCGAACTCCTTGACGCCGGCCAGCTCGGCCGCGGCGAGCACTGCCGCGTCATCGGCGAAGGGGGCGCCCATGGCGATGTTCTGTTTGAGGCTGCCGTAGAAGAGGGTCACGTCCTGGGGGACGAAGCCGATGGCGCGGCGCAGTTCGGCCGGGTCCACCTGGCGGGCGTCGATGCCGTCGATGAGGACGGCGCCCGCGGTCGGCTGATAGAGGCCGAGGATGAGCTTTTCGATGGTGGTCTTGCCGGAGCCGATGCGGCCGATGATGGCGACCTTCTCGCCGGCCTGCAGGCGGAAGGAGATCGTGTGCAGGGCCGCCTGATCGCGGCCGGGATAGGCGAAGCTCACATCCTTGAACTCGATCTCGCCGCGGAAGGCAGGCCGATGGACGAAGTTGGCGCCGTCCGGGCGCTCGACCGGCAGTTGCATGTGGCCTTCGACGGTCTCCAGCGCCGTGCGGGCGTTGTGGTATTGCATCAGCAGCCCCGCCACCTGGCCGAGGGGGGCCATGGTGCGGCCGGCCAGCATGGAGGCCGCGATGATGCCGCCGAGGCTCATCTTGGCGTCAGCCAGTTCGTACACGCCGACGATGATGACGGCGACGGAGACGAACTGCTGCATGAACTGGGCGAAATTCACCGTACCGGCGGAGAGCAGCTTGAGGCGTCCGCCGATCTGGGCGATGAAGAGGGTGGCGCGTTCGTACTGGCGCTGGATGAGGCCTTCGGCGGCGAGGGTCTTGAGGGTTTCCAGGCCCACCAGGCTTTCCACCAGGGTGGCGTTGCGCTGGGCACCGGCGCGGTAGGTGGTCTCGGTAAGGGCATGCATTTTGTCCTGGGCGATCAGGGTCACGAACAGCACCACGAGGATGCCGACCACCGGCGGGATCATCAGCCACGGGGAGATCCACGCCATGGCCAGGAGGAAGAGCAGCACGAAGGGCAGGTCGATCAGGGTGGTGACGGTGGCCGAGGCGATGAAGTCCCGCACGCCCTCGAAGGCCCGCAGATTGGCAGCGAAGGAGCCGACCGAGGCCGGCCGCGCCTCCATGCGCAGACCCAGCACGCGCTCCATGATGCGGGCCGACAGCTGCACGTCGATGCGCTTTCCGGCGGTATCGACGATGTAGGCGCGCAGCGTGCGCAGGGCGAAGTCGAAGCACAGCAGCAAGGCCGTGCCGACTGCCAGCACCCACAGGGTTTCCACGGCCCGGTTGGGGACGACCCGGTCGTACACCGTCATGGAAAACAGGGGGATGGCCAGCGCGAAGAGGTTGATGACGAGGGCGGCGAGCAGGGTGTCCCGGTACAGCCGCCAGTTGTCGAGGACGGTGCCCCAGAACCAGTGCTGGCCGCGCAGACTGCGGATCTCCGGCGCACGGGCCTCGAAGCGGAAGCGCGGACGGACAAAGCACACCAGCCCCGTGTAGCGGGCGGCGAGCTCGTCGGCGCTGAGGACGTCCACCGATTCGCCGGCTTCGGGAAATCGCACCCGGCAGGCGCCGTCCGGCAGGCGTTCGAGGAGCAGGCAGGCGCGGCGGTCGTGAAGGAGCAACAGCGCCGGCAGGAAATTCGGGGTGATCTCCGCCAGCGGTTTGCGCACGATGCGCGCGGTGAGCTGGGCGCGGGCGGCGGCGCGGGGCAGCAGGGAGGGCGTCAGGCGGTGATCGACGAGGGGCAGGCCGGCCGAGAGGGCTTCCGGGGTGAAGGGGTTGCCGTGGATGCGGGTGAGGAGGACCAGCGCGTCGAGCAGGGGGTCGTCGTGGGTGGCATGCTCGCCGATCTGCCAGCCGGAACGGCTCGTGGGATTCGTCATGGTCGGGCTGCGGGATACCGGTATGGCCGAAGGAGGGCGCCTGCGCGCCGCTCCGCATCCTAACGGAAGCGAGAAGGTGAACTTAAGCCTTCAGGCAAAAAATCTCGGTGTCAACGACGCGGCGGCCCCTGGGCGCGACCACTGCGTCGCGCTCAGATGACGTCGTGCTTGCCGAGGAGGTTGAGCCCGTTGCGCAGGCGTTCCCGCGCACCCTTGCGGGCGAGGAGCTTGCGCTGGGCGTCGGGGGGCAGGTCGGTGAGGCGCAGCAGGCCCCGGTCGATGAGGACGTCCACCACGTCCTCGATGACGCGGATCAGGTCGGCGTCGAGGGCGGTGAAGGTGACCGCGCCGTCCGCTGCGCCACGCCCCCCGAGGAAGGCGGCCACCTCCGGGTGGTCGGCCGGCAGCTCTTCGGAGTGCCCCGGCCCGGCGTCGGCAAACAGGGCGACGATGCAGCCTTCGGCGTTGCGCTGGACGAAGCTCATGGGACGGTGGGTGGAGTGGCGGTGCCGTATTGTGGCCGTGGCGCCCGTCTTCCGTCGAGGGGGCGAGCAGCTTGACGGCGGCAGATCAGGCGGCCGGCGTCTGGAGTTCCCTGGGCAGCGGAAAGGTGACCTTCTCGGGCACGCCCTCGAGCTGTCGCACGGAGGCCGCCCCCAAAGCCTTGAGGCGGGCGATCACGGACTCCACCAGCACCTCCGGCGCCGAGGCGCCCGCGGTGACGCCGATGCGCTGCTTGCCCGTGAGCCAGGCCGGGTCGATGGCGTCGGCGTTGTCCACCAGGTGGGCAGGTACCTGAAGCAGCTCGGCCACCTCCCGCAGGCGGTTGGAATTGGAGCTGTTGGGCGAGCCCACGACCAGCACCAGATCGGACTGGGGCGCCATGAATTTGACGGCGTCCTGGCGGTTCTGGGTGGCGTAGCAGATGTCGTCCTTCTTGGGGCCGACGATGGCCGGGTAGCGTTCGCGCAGGGCGCCCACGATGGCGGCCGCGTCATCCACCGACAGGGTGGTCTGGGTGACGTAGGCAAGGGCGTCCGGGGTGTTCACCTGCAGGGTCGCCACGTCGCCGACGGATTCCACGAGGTGGATGCCGTCCTTGACCTGGCCCATGGTGCCTTCCACTTCCGGGTGGCCCTTGTGACCGATCATGACGATCTCGCGGCCCTGGTCGCGCATGCGGGCAACCTCCAGGTGCACCTTGGTGACCAGCGGACAGGTGGCGTCGAAGACGCGCAGGCCGCGGGCCTCGGCTTCGCTGCGGACAGACTGGGGCACGCCGTGGGCGCTGAAGATCACCGTGTTGCCGGCCGGCACGTCGGCCAGATCCTCGATGAAGATGGCGCCCTTGGCACGCAGGCCTTCCACCACGAAGCGGTTATGGACGACCTCGTGGCGCACGTAGATGGGCGCGCCGAAGCGGGCCAGGGCCCGTTCGACGATCTCGATGGCCCGTTCGACGCCGGCGCAGAAGCCGCGGGGAGTGGCGAGCAGGACTTCCATGGGAACCTCAGTTGATGCCGATGATCTGGACTTCGAAGCGGATGGGCTTGCCCGCAAGCGGGTGGTTGAAGTCGATCACCGCGTGGGTGTCGAGCACCTCGCGGATCAGGCCGGGATAGCGGCTGCCGTCCGGCGCGGTGAATTCCATGATGACCATGGGTTCGACTTCGGCGCCATCGGGGAAGTCTTCCAGGCGCACCTTCTCGACCAGTTCGGCGCGGTGGGCGCCGAAGGCGTTCTCGGGTGCCAGTTCGAAGCTGTGGCGTTCGCCCACGGCGAGGCCGGCGAGGCAGCGTTCCAGTGTCGGGGCGATGTCACCCTGGCCCAGATGCATCGTCGCCGGCTGGGCCTCGAAGGTGCTGATGAGGGGCTGGCCGTTGTCCAGGCTGATGCGGTAGTGGAGGGTGACGAGGCTGTCGGGCTGGACGGTCTGGGTCATGAAAGGGTCTCTCGGGTGGGCGCGTGACGGTGTTCGCGCAGTTGGGCGATGACCATCAGCGTTACGCCGACGCAGATGGCGGAATCGGCCACGTTGAAGGCCGGCCAGCCGTAGCGGCCGACGTGGAAGTACAGGAAGTCGACCACCGCGCCGAACACGAAGCGGTCGATGACATTGCCAATGGCGCCCCCGATGATCAGCGAGAAGGCCAGCGGTTGCAGGAATTCATGCTGGTGCCGCGCCACCAGACGCAGCAGCCAGCCGCAGATGACCGCCGCCAGGGCCACGAAGAACCAGCGCTGCCAGCCCGCCTGGTCGGCGAGAAAGCTGAAGGCTGCGCCCGGATTGAAAGCCAGGACCAGGTCGAAGAAATCGGTGACGGGGATCACCTCGCCGGTGCGCAGGGCGCCGCGCACCAGGTGCTTGGTCCATTGGTCCAGCAGGACCACGACGGCGGCGAGTCCGATCCAGTTGCCGAGGCGGAGTTTCACAGGCGGCAGGCTCCAGGGTGATCAGGCATGTGCGCGGGTTTCGCCAGTGCCGTGCAGATTGGACGTGCAGCGGCCGCAAAGTTCCGGATGAGCGGGATCATGACCCACATCGTCGCGGTAGTGCCAGCAGCGTTCGCACTTGCGCTGGGCCGAGGGACTGACCACGATGGCCGCGTCGGCCTCGCTGTCTACGCGGGTGAGGACGGTCTTCGAGCAGATCAGCACGAAGCGCAGGTCGTCGCCCAGGCTGGCGAGCAGGTCGTACTGGGCGCCCGCGGCGCGCAGCTCCACCTCGGCCTGCAGGGACGAGCCTAGCTTGCCGTCGCTGCGCACGGCCTCGATCTGCTTCATGACCTCGGCGCGTACGGCGCGGATCGCCTCCCAGCGGGCCAGCAGGGCGTCCTCTCCGTCCTGCGTGGGCAGGGTGTGGAAGGTGTGGAGCATCACGCTGTCGTCGGCATCTTTGCCCAGCAGCAGCCAGATCTCCTCGGCCGTGAAGGAGAGGATCGGGGCCATGAGTTTGACCACCGCCTGCAGGATGTGCCACAGGGCGCTCTGGGCCGAGCGTCGCGCCGCGGACGTGGCGGCGGTGGTATATAGGCGGTCCTTCAGGATGTCCAGGTACACGGCGCCCAGGTCTTCGGCGGCGAAGTTCTGCAGGGCCTGCACGACGCGGTGGAATTCAAAGCGGGCATAGTCGGCCTCCGCCTGCTGCTGCAGCCGGCGGGTGAGGGCCAGGGCGTAGCGGTCGATCTCGAGCCATTGGTCCACCGGCAGCATGTCGGTGGCCGGGTTGAAGTCGGCGGTGTTGGCGAGGAGGAAGCGCAGGGTGTTGCGCAGGCGGCGATAGACCTCGACGACCCGGTCGAGGATCTCCTTGGAGATGGACAGCTCGCCGGAGTAGTCGGTGGACGCCACCCACAGGCGCAGGATCTCGGCGCCCAGTTTGCCGGTGACTTCCTGGGGCACGACCACGTTGCCAAGGGATTTGCTCATCTTGCGGCCGCTGCCGTCCACCGCGAAACCGTGGGTCAGCAGGGCGTGATAGGGCGGATGGCCGTCGATGGCGCAGCCGGTGAGCAGCGATGAGTGAAACCAGCCCCGGTGCTGGTCGGAGCCTTCCAGGTAGAGGTCGGCGCGGGGGCCGGTGGCGTGGCCGTCCGGATGGGAGCCGCGCAGCACGTGCCAGTGGGTGGTGCCGGAATCGAACCACACGTCCAGGGTGTCGCTGATCTTGTCGTACTGGGCGGCCTCGTCGCCGAGGAGTTCGGCGGGGTCGAGCTTGAACCAGGCTTCGATGCCTTCCTGCTCGACCCGCGTGGCGACAGCTTCCATCAGTTCGACGGTGCGCGGATGGAGTTCGCCGGTGGCCTTGTGGAGGAAGAAGGGGATGGGCACGCCCCAGTTGCGCTGGCGCGAGATGCACCAGTCGGGGCGGTTGGCGATCATGGCGTGCAGGCGGGCCTGGCCCCAGGCGGGGAAGAAGCGGGTCGCCTCGACGCCCTGCAGGGCCAGCTCGCGCAGGCTCGGGCCGCCTTCGGGCTTGAGGTCCATGCCCACGAACCACTGGGCAGTGGCGCGATAGATCAGCGGCGTCTTGTGGCGCCAGCAGTGCATGTAGCTGTGGC
>DAOQMM010000002.1:0-1758 GCA_035335645.1 Rhodocyclaceae bacterium
CCGCATAGTCCTTCCCCGCGGCGTCGGAGTCCTTCCACGATAGCCAAAACCCTTAACACGCGGGCCCAACATTCGAATCGCGGCTATCAATGAGCTTCCCCGCATCCGCGGATTCCTTCCCCAGGCCCGCGGGGTCCTTCTCTGCACTCGCGGATTCCTTCTCTGCACTCGCGGATTCCTTCTCTGCGACGTCCACCAAGCACCCCGCGGCCTCAAAGTCCTTCCCCGCACGCAGGGGGAAGCACTCCGTTGCCCGAAAGTGTTTCCCCGCCCCGTCGGTGAAGCACTCCACCGCGTGAACGAAGCCCTCAGCCCCGCGCGCTTGCGCTCAGTCCCCGTCCAGCTCCGGCAGCGCCGGGGGCAGGTCGTCCAGGCGGGCGGCTTCGATCTTCTGGAAGTGGGCGGTGATCTTGCGGGAGGAGGTCTGCACGTCGGCCACGTCTTCGCCGGCCTGGCGGATGTGGGTGGCGAGTTTCTGCATGCGTTCGTCGAAGCGGGCGAAGTCTTTGGCGAGCTTGCCGAGGGCGTCCTGGATGACGTGGATCTGGCGGCGGGTCTCCACGTCCTTGAGCACGGCGCGGGCGGTGTTGAGGACGGCCATGAGGGTGGTGGGCGAGACGATCCACACCCGTTTGGCGAGGGCGTGGGTGACGACTTCCGGGTGGTAGGCGTGGATTTCGGCGAAGACGGCTTCGGCGGGGACGAACATGACGGCGCCGTCGGAGGTGACGCCGGGCAGGATGTACTTGCTGGCGATGGCGTCCACGTGCTTCTTCACGTCGGCGCGGAAGGCGGCCTGGGCGGTGCGGCGGTCGGCGTCGCCCTGGTCGGCGGCGAACATGCGGTGGTAGTTCTCCAGGGGGAACTTGGAATCCACCACCACCAGGCCGGTGGGCGCGGGCAGGCGCAGCACGCAGTCGGCGCGGGTGCTGTTGGGCAGGGTGTATTGGAAGTCGAAGGCGTCCGGCGGCAGGGCGTTGCGCACCAGGGCTTCGAGCTGGACTTCGCCAAAGGCGCCGCGGGCGCGCTTGTCGCCGAGGAGTTCCTGCAGGCTGACGACGTTGGTGGTGAGGTCGCCGATCTTTTTCTGGGCTTCGTCGATGGTGGCGAGGCGGGCCATGACGTTGACGAAGGTCTCGTTGGTTTTGCGGAAGCCTTCGTCGAGGCGCTGGTTGACGTGGCCGCCGATGGCGTCGAGGCGTTCGCCCACGGTGCGGCCGAGGCCTTCGATGCCGTGGGTGAGCTGGGCGGAGGCGGCCTGCAGGCCGGACTGGAGGAGCTCCCGGTCGGCGCGGGCGTGTTCGGAGAGGGTGCGCAGGGTCTCGGCGAGGAGTTCGCTGCGCAGGCGTTCCTGCCCCTGGGCGACGCCGGCGCCCAGCTCGGCGAGGCGCAGGGCGGTCTCTTCGCGCTGGGTGGCGAGGCGGGCCTGGAGGCGCTCGCCCTGCTCCGCCGTAAGGTCGGTGACGCGGTCGGTGGCGGCGGAGGTGGCGGCCTGGAGTTCCTTGACGAACTGGAGCTGCTGGTGGCCCAGCAGGTGTTCGACCCGGTCGGCGAGGCTGTCGGCAAGGTCCTGGGCGACGGCGTCCTGACGACGGGCCAGGGCGGCGACCTGGAAGGCCAGCCAGACGAGGAGGACGAGGCTCAGGCCGAGGGCGGCGAGGAGCCAGGGGAGGATTTGGGTGGAGGCGGTGTCGGGCATCATGGGCGCGGAGTATACCCGCGCCCTGCCCGGCTTCCGTCGGTGGCGGGGACGGTGTG
>DAOQMM010000002.1:1858-91915 GCA_035335645.1 Rhodocyclaceae bacterium
GGCGCGGAGTATACCCGCGCCCTGCCCGGCTTCCGTCGGTGGCGGGGACGGTGTGTGGCGGCCGGCCGCGGGGATCAGCCGAGGGCGCGCAGGCTGGCCAGGGGCGGCGTAAGGAGCAGGCGGCGGGTGCCGAACCAGCCGGCGAGGGTCACGGCGAGGCCGCCGGCCAGCGCGCCGACGAGCACCGGCAGCAGGCTGGGGGTGTAGGGCAGCGTGAACACGAAGCGCCCGAGGCTCCAGCCGATGCCGCTGGCGGCGACCCCGGCGAGGCTGCCGGAGAGCACGCCCAGCACGGCAAATTCGGCCAGCAGGGCGGCGCGCAGCTGGGCGTTGCGGGCGCCCAGGGTGCGCAGGATGGCGAGCTCCCGCTCGCGCTCGTCGTGGGTGGATTGCAGCGCACCGAGGAGCACCACCACGCCGGCCACCACGGCAAAGCCGAAGACGAACTGCACCGCGGCGACGAGCTGATCCACCATGCCCTGCACCTGGGCCAGCATGGCGGCCACGTCGATGACCGTGAAGTTGGGGAACCGGGCGACCAGGCGCGGCACGAAGTCGGTCTGCGCCGGCGGCAGGTAGAAGCTGGTGATGTAGCTCGCCGGAAAATCCGCCAGCAGGCCGGGGCTGGCGATGACGAAGAAGTTCACCCGCATGGAGTCCCAGTCCAGCTTGCGCAGGCTGGCGATGGGGGCTTCGACGATCTCGCCGGCCACGTTGAAGCGCAGGACGTCGCCCATCCTGAGGCCCAGAGTCTGGGCCAGGCCCTGCTCCACCGAGAAGCGTGGCGTGGTGTCGTGGCCGTGCCAGGTGCCGGCGATGACCCGATTGCCCGGCGGCAGCGCGGCGTCGTGGGAGAGGTTGAAGTCCCGGTCCACCAGGCGGCGGGCGCGGTCGTCGGTGTAGTCGTCGGGGCCCACCGGGCGGCCATTCACGGCGACCAGGCGGCCGCGGATCATGGGCAGCAGCACGGGTGCGGGCCGGCCGGCGGCGCGGAAGGCGTCGCGCAGGGGGTCGAGCTGGTCCGGCTGGATACCGATGATGAAGCGGTTGGGGGCGTCCGGCGGGGTGGCCTGCTGCCAGCTGGCGAGCAGGTCGCCGCGCACCAGGGTGAGGAGCAGCAGCGCGGTGAGGCCCATGCCCAGGGCCAGCACCTGCACCAGGCTGGCGCCGGGTCGCCGGCGCAGGGCGGCGAGGCCGTAGCGCCAGCCGCTGCCCGCACCGGCGCGGATGCGTCCGACGCCGCGCAGCACGATCCAGCCGACGCCGGCGAAGACACCGAAGGCGGCGACGAAGCCGCCGGTGACCCAGGCGCCGAGCGTGACGTCCCGCGCCACGAGCATCAGCAGCCCGGTGAGCACGGCGGCGCCGAGGCTCCAGGCGAGGCCGTCGCGCACCGCCACGCCGCCCAGCTCGCGGCGCAGCACGCGCAGGGTGGGCACGCGGCCGAGGCGGATCAGGGGCGGCAGGGCGAAGCCCAGCAGCAGCACGAGGGACACGGCGAGCCCGTGGGCCAGGGGCCAGACGCTAGGCGGCGGCAGCTCGAAGCTCACCAGGCTGCCGAGGAAGCGTTCCAGGGCGTATTGCACGCCAAAGCCGAGGGCGCTGCCGGCGAGGCCGCCAGCCAGGCCCAGCAGGGTGAATTCGCCGATGAAGAGGCCCAGCAGGGTTGTCTGGCGGGCGCCCAGGCAGCGCATCACGGCGCAGCCGTCCAGGTGGCGTTCGACGAAGCGGCGGGTGGCGAGGCCTACCGCCACCGCGGCGAGGACCACCGCGAGCATGGCGGCGAAGCGCAGGAAGCGTTCGGTGCGGTCGAGGGTGGCGCGGATCTCGGGGCGGGCGTTGTCCACGCTTTCGAGGGATTCGCCGCGCCCCAGGCGGGCCTTGGCCCAGGCTTCGTAGCCCGCCACGGCGGCGATGCTGCCGGCCAGATGGAGGCGGTAGGTGACGCGGCTGCCGGGCACGATGAGGCCGGTGGCAGGCAGGTCGGCGGCGTTCATGACGATGCGCGGCAGCAGGGCAAAGAAGTTGGCGCCCCGGTCGGCCTCGAAGCTGAGCACGGCGGCCATGCGCAGGCGCGAGCGGCCGAGGCCGACGAGATCGCCAGGGTGGGCGCCGAGGGCCGTCGCGCTGCGTTCGTCGAGCCACACCTCGCCGGGCGCGGGGATGCCGCGGGCGGGGGCGTCCGGCTGGTTGAGGCCGGGGGCGATGCGGATCTCGCCGCGCAGGGGGTGGCCCGCCTCCACCGACTTGACGCCGACGAGCTGGGTCGCGTCGCCGAGGCTGGCCATGCTGGTGAAGGTGGTGGATTCGACGCTGGCGAGGCCGCGGCGGGCGGCTTCGGCGCGGAAGTCCGGCGCCAGCGGGTGGTCGGCGGCGATGAGCAGGTCGCCGCCCAGGAGCTGGCTGGCCTGGCGGTTGAGGCCGCGGCCGACCCGGTCGGTGAAGAAGCCGACGCTGGTGAGGCTGGCGACGGCGATGACGAGGGCGACGAGGAGCAGACCCAGTTCGCCGGCACGCAGGTCGCGGCGGAGCATGCGGAAGGACAGGGCGAGGCGCTGGCGGACGGTCATGGAGCGTGAGGCCGCGGCGGCGCGGGAAGATTCCCGGCTGCGGCGGAAATTTTGCGGTGCGTCACGCTAGCACAGGATGATTGCCCTTTCAGCCGCCCTGCCCTGCCTGCCGGAAACGCCCGGCCGGGGCGGACCGTTGCGCCCGGTGTGTGTTCCGGCTGCCGAGGGGCACCGGCCGGGGTACACAGACAAACGGCACCCGAAGGTGCCGTTGCCCGCGTCTGCAGAAGGCCTCAGTTCTTCCGCCGACGCATTCCCAGGAGCGCGATGAGTGAAGTGCCGCCCAGGAGCGCCAGGCTCGAGGGTTCCGGCACCTTGGTGTAGGTGCCGGTGACGGCTGCGATCTTGATGTAATCGTTGCCGCTGCCCAGGGTGGCGCCGTTGGGCAGGGCCTGGACCAGGGTGTTGAGGGCGCCGATCAGCCAGTAGCGGGCGCTGACGTTGAGATCATTGACCGCCAGGGGGATGTAACCCGCCGAGTTGCTGGACTGGGACGGCGCGCCGCCGGCCGCATCCGCGTAGTTGGCGGTGCCGGTGGTGCCGGCGCTGGATTTGACGGTGGTCCACCCGCTGCTCAGCAGGGAGGCGTAGCCCTGGTTGGCGGAGGTGAATGTGGGGGTGCCGGTGCCGGTGTAGGCCAGCACGGTCAGGTCGGAGTCGGAGTACCACCAGCCGACGGTGACGCTCTGGAGCTTCACCGCGTTGCCCGCGCCGAAGTCGAAGAGCATCGAGTCGTAGCGGGCGTTGTTGTCCATCGTATGGCCAGGCGACGTGGTGTTGGCGATGGTGCCTTCGTTGGTGTCGCCGGCACCGGTGGCGCCGTCCCGGTTGGTCACGCCCAGACCGCCGGAGTAGGTGCCCAGGTAAGCGCTCTCGATGTAGGCGTTGCCCGCAGTGGTGCTGTTCTTGGTGTCGGACCAGGCCGAGATGGTCACCGTGGAGCCGGTGCTGCCGTAGGTCCGGGTGTTGCCGAAGTTACCGGCGCCGGTTTCGGTCCCCCCGCTGGTGAGGGTCCAGGCGGTCGCGGCGTGGGCGCCGGCGACGCTGCCGATCAGCAGGGCGAAGGTCAATGCCGTTTGGCTGGGAATGCGTTTCATGTCGGGAGGTCCTATTTTCGTTTCGACACGGCTGTCGTTGTTGTCAGATATGTAGCAATTATTCTGCCAATTCGCTATTTACTTGTTTTTGTTTAAAAATCGCAGTGCACCACGTTTATGGCAAGGCAAACTGTAAAATCTATCGACAACGTTAAAAATTGTTTAAACACCCAGCTCGCGGCGCAGATTTTGTATTTCAATGTCGTAGCCGCTTCCATTCGTACTGTTCAGCGCGCCTTGCAGTTCAGCGCGTGCTTCGTCCCGCAGGCCCTTGCGAAGGAGGACCCAGGCCAGGTGGTAGCGGATCTCGCGGGACTCGGGGGCGCGCAGGCGGGCTTCGCGCAGGGCTTTCAGACCGATGTCCAGCGCCCCGCTACGGGCCCGCGCCCAGCCGACGGTGTCGAGCACGTTGGCGTCGCCGGGCGCAAGGCGGTAGGCGGCTTCGGCGGCGTTGAGGGCGCCCGGGTCGTTGAGGGCCATCAGGATCTGCGCCAGGTTGTTGGCGGCGTTGGCGTTCGCCGGCTCGGCTGCCAGCACGCCTTCGTAGAGGCGGCGTGCGTCGGCCAGATGGCCCAGACGGAAATGGGATTCGGCCAGGGCGCTGCGGGCGGTCAGGTCGTTCGGATGGGTGCGCAGCCAGGTGTCCAGCAGGGATACGGCGCGATCGCCCTCCCCGGCCTGGAACGAGGCCTCGACACCCCGCAGGACGAGCGCCAGGGACGGGGCCTTGTCGAAGGCGCTGCGGTAGAGACGGGCCGCATCGCGGGGCTGTTGGCGGGCGCGGGCGAGGTCGCCGGCCAGGCGCAGGGCCTCGGCGCTGTTGCCGCTGCGGGTCGCGAAGGATTTGAGGAGGGCGTCGGCGCGGTTGAGATCGCCGAGGGCCATCTCGCTTTCGATCTGCAGGATCTGGGCTGGCACGAGGCCGGCGTTGCGCGCCAGGGCCTTCTCGGCGCTGGCCGACGCTTCGCGGAAGGCGCCGGCATCCAGTTGCAGGCGTCCGACGGCCACCAGCTGTCCGGGTTCAAGACCGGGCAGGCGGGACAGGGTATTGAAGGTGCTGCGCGCATCGGCCAGATTATTGGCGGCCAGGTGCGCGCGGCCGAGGGTTTCGAGGACGAGCGGATCGTCCGGACGGCTGAGCGCCAGCTGCTTGGCCACCGCGACGGCCGGCGCAGGCTTGCCGAGCTTCTGGTAGAGGGCCAGAAGCTCCTGGGCGACGGTCGGGTCGGCGGGCTTGAGGGCATAGGCCTTTTCGAGCAGGGCCAACGCGTCGGCGCTACGGCCGGCGCCAAGCTCCAGGCGGGCGTTTTCGGTGAGCACCTGCACATCGGCCGGGTGTGCCTTGAGCAGCGCGGCGAGGCGCTGGCGGGCCGCGTCGGCGCGTCCTTCCACGAGATCCAGGCGGGCCAGGTTCAACTGGGCCGGAAGGAAGCCGGGCGCCAGCGTGATGGCCTGGGTGTATTCGGCGCGGGCCTCGGCCGGCTTGCGGGCCGCGCCCTTCACGGCGCCCAGCAGGTTGTGGGCGGCGGGATCGGACGGCAGGCGCCGGGTGGTGGCTTCCGCCACCGCCAGGGCGTTGCGGAGGTCTCCGCGGCGCAGGTACAGGGTGGACAGGGCGGTCGCCACGTTGAGTTGGCCCGGCTCCTTGTCGAACGCGCTGCGCAGGGCGCTGAGGCCGATGTCGGGCTGCATGTTGGCGATGCGGGCGAAGCCCATCTGGGCGGTGATGCCCGGATTGCCGGTGAGGCGCGCGGCGGCTTCGAGGGCGTCGGCGGCGTCCCGGTAGCGGCGCTGCTGCATGCGCAGGGCGGCCAGGGTGGTAAGGGCCTGGGGATCGGCGTCGCCGGAACTGATGAGGGGCTGGAGCAGGTCGCCGACGCGGGCGGTCTCGCCGGCGGCGAGGTAGATGTTGGCGAGCATCTTGCGGCCGGCGGCGTCGCCGGGCATGCGCCGGACGTAGAGTTCGAGGAGCGCACGGGCGCGCTCACCGCGGCCCAGGGCCTGGCTGGCAAGGCCGCCGATCATCAGCAGGGTGGGCTGGCGGCCGACGAATTCCTGGGGCAGCTCGTCCACCAGGCGGACCACGTCCTCCAGCTGGGCGCGGGAGGCCTGGGTGTCGCCGCGCTGGGCATAGACCAGGCTCTTGAGGTAGGCGACGCGGGGCTCGCGGGGTACCAGGGCGGCGGCGCGCTCCAGATCCGGCAGGGCCTCGTTGGCGCGCTTCAGGTCGATGAGCAGGGACGCGCGTCCGACGAGAGCGTCGAGCATGCGGGGGTCGGCGGCGATGGCGCGATTGAAGGCCTCCATGGCTCCGCGGGCGTCGCCGGCGCCCTGCAGCAGGCCGGCCTGCAGGTGCAGCAGGCGGGCGTCGCCGGGGGCGATGCCCAGGGCGGTGTCGAGGACCTGGCGGGCGCGGGCGCTGTCGCGGCTGCGCAGGGCCAGGTCGATTTCGGCGAGCAAGGGCGACAGGGCGCGGGGATCGGCCTCACGCGCCAGCTTGACCTCGGCGACAGCGGCACGCATGTCGCCCCGGTCGGCCTGGGCGGTGGCGCGCATGGCGAGCACTTCGGCGCGCAGGCGCAGGGGCAGGCCGTCGGCCTTGATGCGCTCCAGCAGCTTTTCGCTGTTGCCGAACATCATCAGGGCCTGGCCGTATTCGAGGGCGATCTCGGACGGATTCACGCCCAGGCGCAGGGCCGCTTCGAACTCGGCCTCGGCGGCGGCGGCCTGGCCGTCCTTGAGCAGGGCGCGGGCCAGCAGCAGGTGGGCAGGCAGCTGTTCGGGGTCGCGCTGGAGGGCGTTCTTGGCCTGGATGATGGCACCGGCGGCGTCATTGCGGGCCAGACGGGCGGCGGCATCCTCGTAGTAGCGGGTGGCGCTGTCGGAGGCGCCCGCGGCCCAGCCGGGCAGCGTCAGGCACAGGCACAGGAGCGCGGCGGGCAGGCGGCGGAGGGTGACATGAGGCTGTTGGGAAGTCGGCATTTTCAGACGGCATCGTGCGATGACAGGCGATACCGTCTTTGTAATCGCCGGCCGGGACACGGGCCGTGACAAATGCCGCCACAGAGCCTGTGGCGCCCTGCAATTCCGTCACGCTGTAGAGTCGATCACCAGAAAGTGAAGACAAATGGCACGGTTTCTCCGCGGGGAGACGTGTGCGGAGGGGATGTGCCGGAGGTCCGCCGGGCCCGAAGAATGCGCCGGAAACCGTACCGGTCGGCGCCCCGTCGGGCGGGGCGTGGTGTTCAGGCGTCGGCGAGCCAGCGTTGCACGAGACGCACCCAATAGGCGACGCCATAGGGGATGGCGGCGTCGTTGAAGTCATAGTGGGGATTGTGCAGGGTGCAGCCGCCCTCCCCCGGCCCATTGCCGAGCCAGATGTAGCAGCCGGGCTTTTCCTGAAGGAAATAGGAGAAGTCCTCGGCGCCCATGCTCGGCCGGGGATCGACGCTGACCCGGGCATCGCCGCACACCTCGGCGGCCACGCGGGCACAGAATTCGGCCTCGGCCACGCTGTTGATGGTCGGCGGATAGCCGCGTCGGTACTCGAAATGGACGTTCGCCCCGAAGGCCGCACCGACGCCGGCGCAGATGCGTTGCATGGCGTCCTCGACGCGGGCCTGCAGTTCGGGTCTGAATGCGCGGACGGTGCCGCCGATGCGGGCCACATCGGGGATCACGTTGTAGGCGTCGCCGGCCTGGAACTGGGTGACGGACAGCACCACCGCGTCCTGGGGATCCGTGCCGCGGCTGACCACCGACTGGAGGGCCTGGACCAGAGCGGCTCCGGCGAGCACCGGGTCGATGCCCTGATGGGGCATGGCGGCGTGGGCGCCGTGGCCGCGGATCTCGATGTCGAAGCGGTCGGCACAGGCCATCACTGCACCGCGATGCACGGCGATTTCGCCCAGAGGCAGGCCCGGCCAGTTGTGCAGGCCGAACACGGCGTCCATCGGGAAGCGCTCGAAGAGGCCGTCGGCGATCATCTCGGGCGCCCCGCCCTCCCCTTCCTCGGCCGGCTGGAACAGGAAATACACGGTACCGTCGAATTCCGGGTGACGGCTCAGGTGGGCCGCGGCGCCCAGGAGCATGGCGGTGTGGCCGTCGTGTCCGCAGGCGTGCATGCGGCCCGGGTGGCGGGAGTGGTGGGCGAAGTCGTTCTTTTCCTGAATGGGCAGGGCGTCCATGTCGGCCCGCAGGCCAATGGCGCGGCGCCCGGAGCCGGCCCTGAGCACGCCCACGACGCCGGTCTTGCCGATGCCGGTGTGGGTTTCGATGCCGAGGGCGCGCAGGCGTTCCGCCACCAGGCCGGCCGTGCGGTGCTCCTCGAAGGCAAGCTCGGGGTGCGCGTGGATGTCTCGGCGGAGCGCGGTGATGTCGGCGTGATCCGCCCGCAGGGAATCAAGGAGGTGCATGGTGCATTCGCGTGTCCGGCCCGCGGGCCGTATGGTTCAATGATAGCAGCCGCCTGCCGCCCTGCTCCCGATGAAGCTCTTCTACGCCGACCATTTCGTCCTGCCCCTGCCGCCGGGGCACCGCTTCCCCATGGAGAAGTACGCCCGCCTGCGCGAGCGCCTGCAGGCTTCGGGCCTGTTCCGTCCGGACGATTTCCACGAACCGCCACCTGCCACCGACACGGAGATCCTGCGTGCCCATGACGCGGGCTACCTGCAGCGGGTGGTCCGTGGGCAGCTGACGCCGGACGAGCTGCGCCTGATCGGCTTTCCGTGGTCGCCGGCCATGGTGGAGCGTTCGCGCCGATCGTCCGGGGCCACGCTGGCGGCCTGCCGGGCGGCGCTGGAGGACGGCTGCGCGGTCAATCTGGCGGGCGGCACCCACCACGCCTTCCGCGACCGGGGGGAAGGCTTCTGCGTCTTCAACGACGCGGCCATCGCGGCGCTGGCCATGCGCGCCGAGCACCGTGTGGAGCGGCTCGCCATCGTGGATTGCGATGTGCACCAGGGCAACGGGACCGCCGCCATCCTGGCGCATCGGGCCGACTGCTTCACCTGCAGCCTCCATGGCGCGAAAAACTATCCTTTCGACAAGGAACGCAGCGACCTGGACGTGGAACTGCCCGACGGTACCGCCGACGGTCCTTATCTGGACGCCCTGGCGATGGCGCTGGAGACCGTGTTCGCGCGCGCCGATCCCCAGCTCGTGATCTACCTGGCCGGCGCCGACCCCTACGCCGATGACCGCCTTGGCCGCCTTGCCCTGAGCCTGGACGGGCTGGCCGCGCGGGACCGTCTGGTGCTGGGCGAATGCCGGCGCCGCGGCGTGTCGGTGGCGATCGCCATGGCCGGCGGCTATGCTCGACAGATCGACGACACCGTGGCGATCCACGCCCGCACCGTCACCCTCGCCCGGCAGCGCTTCGCGCCGGGCCCCACGGAGGCCCCATGAGCCAAGAATCCCACATCGCCCTGCTCATCGACGCGGACAACTGCCCTGCCGCCAAGATCGAGGAGATCCTCGACGAACTGGCCAAATACGGCGTGATCAACATCCGCCGCGCCTACGGCAACTGGAAGAGCCCGGGGCTGAAGAGCTGGGAGGCGGTGCTCCACGAATACGCCATCCAGCCGATGCAGCAGTTCGCCTACACCAAGGGCAAGAACGCCACGGATTCGGCGATGATCATCGACGCGATGGATCTGCTCTACAGCCAGAACCTGGACGGCTTCTGCCTGGCCTCGTCGGACTCCGACTTCACGCCGCTGGTGATGCGCATCCGTGCCAACGGCCTGAAGGTCTTCGGTTTCGGCGAGAAGAAGACGCCCTCGCCTTTCGTGAATGCGTGCTCCAAGTTCCTGTACCTGGAAAACCTCGGGGCGACCGACGCCGATACGCCGGCATCCGAGGTGCCGCCAGCAGCGGTTCCGTCCGCCCGGGCCGAACCCGATGGCGGAGCGGGACGCGGTGCTGCCGCCGGTGACGCGGGCAAGGCCGCCGAGTCCAGCACGCGCCCGGTCGCCCGCCCCACTCCGCGGGAGCTGCGCGGCGACGCACGTCTGGTCAATCTGCTGCGCAAGTCGGTAGAGGCCGCCGCCGACGACGAGGGCTGGGCGGCGCTCGGGGAAGTCGGCCAGCACATCTCCAAGCAGGCCTCTTTCGATTCGCGCAACGTGGGCTACGCCCGCCTGCGGGATCTGATGCAGGACATCGGCCTGTTCGACGTCAGCCAGCGGGACAAGGCCATCTACGTGCGCGACAAGCGCCTGGCGCGCAAGCCCGCGCCCTGAACCGCCCGCGCCGGCCACCCCGCGCGCCGCTGGCTATAATCGCCCTTCCCCCAAGAGGACTGCGCCCATGCGATTCGAAGGTACCGAGACTTACGTTGCCACCCCCGACCTGATGCTGGCCGTCAACGCGGCTGTCACCCTGCAGCGGCCTTTGCTCATCAAGGGCGAACCGGGCACCGGCAAGACCCTGCTGGCCGAAGAGGTGGCCGCCGCGCTGGGCATGCCCCTGGTGCAGTGGCACATCAAATCCACCACCAAGGCCCAGCAGGGCTTGTACGAATATGACGCAGTGTCACGCCTGCGGGATTCCCAGCTCGGTGACGACCGGGTCAAGGACATCGGCCAGTACATCGTGCGCGGGCCCCTGTGGCAGGCCTTTGAATCCGACGTCCCCTGCGTGGTGCTGATCGACGAGATCGACAAGGCCGACATCGAATTCCCCAACGACCTGCTGCGGGAACTGGACCGCATGGAGTTCTACGTCTATGAAACCCGCCAGTTGGTCAAGGCGCGTCATCGGCCCATCGTGTTCATCACGTCCAACAACGAGAAGGAGCTGCCGGACGCCTTCCTGCGCCGCTGCTTCTTCCATTACATCAAGTTCCCGGACCGGGACACGATGCAGAAGATCGTGGATGTGCACTTCCCGGGCCTCAAGCCGGCCCTCATCCAGGAGGCCCTGCAGGTCTTCTTCGGCCTGCGCGAGGTGCCGGGCCTCAAGAAAAAGCCGTCCACGTCCGAGCTGATCGACTGGCTGAAGCTGCTGGTGGCGGAGGACATTCCGCCCGAAGCCCTGCATTCGACGGACCGCAAGGTCATCGTCCCGCCCCTGCACGGGGCGCTGCTCAAGAACGAGCAGGACATGCACCTCTTCGAGCGCCTGGTGTTCATGGCCCAGCGCAACCGCTGAGCGCGGCGCGATGCTGATCGATTTCTTCCTGCATCTGCGCGAACGCAAGCTGCCGGTCTCCACCAAGGAATTCCTGACCCTCCTGGAAGCCCTGCAGGCGGGTCTGGCGCGGCACAGCCTGGACGACTTCTACTTCCTGGCACGCAGTTGTCTGGTGAAGGACGAAGCCCATTTCGACCGCTTCGACCAGGCGTTCGGCGAATACTTCAAGGGCGTGCAGGCGATTCCCGGCCTGGACGTGGATCTGCCCGACGAGTGGCTGAAGGCCACGATGAAGCGCCACCTCAGCCCGGCGGACAAGGCCAAGCTGGAAAAGCTGGGCTGGGACACGCTGATGGCGGAATTCAAGAAGCGTCTGCAGGAACAGCGGGAGCGCCACGCGGGCGGCTCGAAATGGGTCGGTACGGGGGGCACTTCGCCCTTCGGCAACAGCGGCTATCACCCGGAAGGCATCCGCGTGGGGGGCGAATCGGCCGGCAATCGCACCGCGGTGAAGGTGTGGGACCGGCGGGAGTACCGCAACCTGGACGATTCCGTCGAACTGGGCACGCGCAACATCAAGGTCGCGCTGCGCCGGCTGCGCCGCTTCGCCCGCCTCGGCGCGCCCGACGAGCTGGACCTGGACGGCACCATCGCCGCCACCGCGCGCAATGCGGGCTACCTGGACCTGCTCATGCGGCCGGAGCGCCACAATGCGGTGAAGGTGCTGATCTTCTTCGACGTGGGCGGCTCCATGGACCCCCACGTGAAGGTCTGTGAGGAACTGTTTTCCGCCTGCCGGGCAGAGTTCAAGCACCTGGAGTACTTCTACTTCCACAACTGCGTGTACGACCACGTGTGGCGCGACAGCACCCGGCGCTATACCGAGCGCACGCCACTGGCGGACGTGATCCACAAATATGGCCCGGATTACAAACTGATCTTCGTCGGTGACGCGACCATGAGTCCCTACGAGATCCTGCAGCCCAACGGTTCCATCGAATACGCCAGCAGCGAGGCCGGCGCCGTCTGCCTGCGCCGTCTGGCGGACGCCTATCCGGCCCTGGCTTGGCTCAATCCGGAGCCGGAGCGCACCTGGGAGTTTCGCCAGTCCATCGGAATCATTCGCGAACTGCTCGGCGAGCGGATGTTCCCCTTGACCCTCGACGGCCTGACGCGCGCCATCGCGCACCTGTCGCGCAAGCACTGAGCCCGGAAAAGGCATCGGCCGCGGACGATGGCCGCGGCCGACATGCAGACCACCCGCAGCTGCGACTTACGGCGCCCGGTAGTTGTCCTGGGTCATCAGGTCGATGCCGCAGGGGAGGTTCTCGATCCAGTCGAGGAAGCGGTTCACCATCGCCTTGCCCTCGAAGCGGCAGCCGTGCTGGGGCACGATCATGTCCACGTCCAGCTGGCGCACCATGTGCACCCAGTAGCGGCAGATCTTGTTTGAAATCATGTAACGGCGATGGAAGCCGGCCATGGTGATGACGTGATCGTCGAAGTTGCGCACTGGCTCGGCAGCCTGGGCGTGGTCTACAAGGGAGGTGCCCATGTCGCCGGAAAAGAGGATCTTGGCGACCGGATCGTAGAACTGGAAATTCCCCTCGGAATGCATGAAGTGGGCGGGTAGCGCCTTGATGCGGCTGTCCCCCAGCGCGATGTTCATGCCCTCGTCGGGGATGCCGGTGATACGGCTGGTGTAGTCCTTGCCAGTGGTGAAATGGGGCACGAAGCGCGCCCACAGGCGGGAAATCATCACCCGGCAATGGGTTGTCACCATCCACTTGTTGAGCGACGCGATGATGTCCGGATCGGCGTGGGTGGCGAAGATGTAATCCAGCCCGCGGGACGGGAAGAAGCGCTGCATGGCCATCAGCAGGCCGTTGTAGGTCATGTTGCCGCCAGGATCGACCAGTGCGCCGTGTTCGCCGTCGACGATCAGGAACTGGTTGCACTGGACCGCGTGATCGGCCTCTTCGTCCACCAGGTCGTAAAAGGCCAGGCAGGCGTGCTTGCCATCATTGAAGAGTTCTACCGCCATGGGTGCGCTCGTGTGTCAAAAAGTCATTATTTGCAATTGCGTGACACTGTAACGGGTTCCCTGAAAGCCTGAAAGCCCTTCTCTAGATTGCGATGAGGCCGATGCCCTGTATTGCAGTGCAAGAATGGAGTATGGTTCGCACTCCCGATTTCAACCGCTGGAAGATTGTTCCCGATGCGCCGCTTCGTCCGCTCTTTCGCCGTCACCTGCCTCCTCCCCTTGAGCGTGTTTGGGATGCCCGCTGCCGCTCAGAGTCTGTCCTCCTCGTCTGCAGGAAAGGCCAGAATGGGCATGTCGTCCGGGTTCGGCTCATCCGGGATGGGCTCGGCCAACACACTCTCCGGCGGAATCGGAACCCGCAGCCTACTGGATTCCAAACAGAACGGCCCGCAGATCAAGGATTTGCGGCGCCCGTCCGCGTCCGAATGTGCGATGCGTGAACTGGCGGGCAAGAAGTCGCCGGGCATGACGGCCAATGGGCAAGCGGGCAGCGGCAAAGTGACGACGTACACGGATGCATCGTCCCTGCGCGGACGTAGTGGCGACATCTACGGTGATTGCGACGGAGCCCAGGGAATGCGTCGCAGGGGCGCGGGAGGAAGCACCGGAACGTCGTCGTTCGTCGGGATCGGTAGCGCTACACGTCCCCAGACCGCCTACGACCGGCGTACCGGTACCTTGAAGGCTGCCAAGGACGGCTATGTGAACCGTGGGGCGACCAGTTCCATGATGCCCAAGCATCCGGAGTCCGCTTATGACCCGGTGACCGGCACGCTCAAACCGCCCCGGGTGCAAAGCGCGTACCAGATCTATCAGCAGCAATAAAACACAGGGCGATGCAGAACGGCCCTGGAGGCCCTGCATCGCCCTGGGTTGCGGAGCAGCGCGGCCGGAGGGCGGTTGAACCCTTCCGGCACGTTCGACCTCAGCCCGCGTTCATCGCCAGCATCAGCTGGTTGATCCGCTTCACGAAGCTGGCCGGATCATCCAGGGTGCCGCCTTCGGCGAGCAGCGCCTGATCGAAGAGCACCGCCGCCCAGTCGTCAAACTGGCCGGTCTCGTACTTGAGACGCAGCACCACCGGGTGGGCCGGATTGATCTCGAGGATGGGCCTGGACATGGGCATGCTCTGACCAGCCGCCTTCATCAGGCGGGCCAGATTCATCCCCATGTCGTGCTCGTCGGCGACCAGGCAGGCCGGCGAATCGGTCAGGCGGTGGGTGATGCGCACGTCCTTGACCTTGTCACCGAGGCTGCCCTTCATCTTGTCGAGGAGTTCCTTGAATTCTCCGGTCTCCTTCTCGACGGCGGCCTTCTCGGCTTCGTCCTCCAGCGTGCCCAGATCCAGGCCACCCTTGGCGACCGAGGCCAGCGCCTTGCCGTCGAACTCGGTGAGGTGGCCGACGACCCATTCGTCCACGCGGTTGGACAGGAGCAGCACCTCGATGCCCTTCTTGCGGAAGATTTCCAGGTGCGGGCTGTTCTTGGCGGCGTTGAAGCTGTCGGCCGTGACGTAATAGATCTTGTCCTGCCCTTCCTTCATGCGGCCGATGTAATCCGCCAGGGAGACGGTCTCGTCAGCCGTGTCGGCCTGGGTGGAGGCGAAGCGCAGCAGACCGGCGATCTTCTCCTTGTTGGAGAAATCCTCCCCGACGCCTTCCTTCAGCACCTGGCCGAATTCCTTCCAGAAGGTGGTGTACTTGTCCTTCTGGTTCTCGGCCAGGTCTTCCAGCAGACCCAGCACCTTCTTCGTGCAGCCGGCGCGCAGGGTGTCGATGTCCTTGGATTCCTGCAGGATCTCCCGCGACACGTTGAGGGGCAGATCGTTGGAATCCACCACCCCGCGCACGAAGCGCAGGTAGAGGGGCATCAGCTTCTCGGCGTCGTCCATGATGAAGACGCGGCGCACATAGAGCTTGACGCCGTGACGGGCCTGGCGGTCCCACATGTCGAAGGGGGCATGGCCGGGGACGTAGAGCAGCTGGGTGTACTCGTGGCGACCTTCCACGCGAGAGTGGGTCCATGCCAGCGGGGGCTCGTAGTCGTGGCCCACGTGCTTGTAGAACTCGGTGTATTCCTCGTCGCTGACGTCGGACTTGGGCCGCGCCCACAGGGCGTTGGCCTTGTTGACGGTCTCGTCTTCGTCGGTGACGACCTGTTCCTTCTTGTCCTCGTCCCAGCTTTCCTTCTTCATCACAATGGGCTGAAGAATGTGGTCGGAGTACTTGCGGATGATGGACTGGAGCTTCCAGGCGGACAGCAGATCGTCCTGGTCCTCGCGCAGGTGGAGGGTGATCTCGGTGCCGCGGGATGCCTTTTCGATGGGCTCGACGGTGTATTGGCCGGCCGTGTCACCGGTCATGGTGCACTCCCATTTCACCGCGTCACCGGCCGACAGCCCGGCCCGGCGGGTGCGCACCGTCACGGTGTCGGCAACGATGAAGGCCGAGTAGAAGCCGACCCCGAACTGGCCGATCAGGTGCGCGTCCTTCTGCTGGTCGCCGGTCAGCTTGCCGAAGAACTCCTTGGTACCGGATTTGGCGATGGTGCCCAGGTGGGTGACCACTTCGTCACGGCTCATGCCGATGCCGTTGTCGGCGATGGTCAGGGTCCGGGCGGCCTTGTCGTACGCGACGCGGATCTTCAGTTCGGCATCCTCGGCCAGCAGGGCGCCGTTCTCAAGGGCCTCGAAGCGCAGCTTGTCGCATGCGTCCGACGCGTTGGAGACCAGCTCGCGCAGGAAGATTTCCCGGTTGGAATACAGGGAATGAATCATGAGGTGCAGCAGCTGCTTCACCTCGGCCTGGAAGTTCATCGTTTGGGCGGACATCTGTTCGACAGCCATAAAGCTTGCTCCATAGGGACCGTAAACGTCCCACATATGGGTGCGTCCACGCATCTTTCAAGTCCCGTCCGCATCTTTCATGGAACCTTCCCACGCTTCACCGTCCGGCTTCGCCGAATCCGACCGCCCGGCGGATGTCCTGCCTGCCGGAACGTCGAAGGGCCGACGTTTCAGCCGACAGCGGATCGCGATCTGGGGCGGTTTCGCGCTGCTTGCCGCGCTCGTGGCGGCCGTCGCGGTGTCCCTGCTGCGCTACGACCGGGCCCAGGCCCTGCATCGCGCCGAGGCGGAACTGCGGGGCCTGACCCGCGTGCTCGAAGAACACGTCGCCCGCACCTTCGGCGAGACCGACAGTGCACTCAGCGACCTTGGCCAGCAGCTGAGTGGCCGTCTGGGGAGCGACGCGCCGTCGGAGCGGGACCTCAACGCTCTCCTCCGCCAGCGCGCAGCCCATCTCCCGCAGGTCGAATACCTGTATGTGGAGCGGGAGGACGGCAGCCTCCTCGCGGACACGTTCGACCTGCCGCGCGGCGCGGAAGCCGAAGCGCCGAAGCGCGGTCTGCCCACCCTGCACGACGGCCTCGAGATCGCGGCGCCCGTCCGCAGTGCCCATTCGGGCCACTGGGTCACCCCCGTCAAACGCCAGATCTACGACGCGGCCGGCAAGTTCGTCGGGGTCGTTGGCGCCGCCATGAGCCAGGACTACTTCAACGGCGTCTACCGTGACCTGCAGATCTTTCCGGACGATGCCATCCTGATCGTCGATGCCACCCGCGGCACGCTCCAACTGCGCCACCCCCCGACCGATGGGCAGGTCGGTGCGCCCCTGGGGCCGTCCTCTGCCCTGGGACTGGATGCAAACCGGCGCAGCGCGGTGAGCATCGAGGGCGACGAGACGCCCGCCGCCCGCCTCACCGCCTTCCGGCGTCTGGCAGACTACCCGCTGGTGGTGGGCGCCAGTCGCCCGCTGGAGCGCGTACTGGCCGGCTTCAGCGACAATTTTCGGCGCATCAGCGCCGGTGCGGCCCTGCTGATCGCGCTCCTCGGAGTGCTCGCGCTGCTCCTGCACCGGGACAGCCTGCGGCGCGACGGGGACCGCCAATCCCTGGCCGAGGTCAATGCGAATCTGGAAGAGCGCGTCCGTACCCGCACGGCCGAGCTGGAGCAGTCCAATCGGGAACTGGTCAGTTTCAGCTATTCCATTTCCCACGACCTGCGCGCTCCGCTACGGGCCATCAACGGCTACGCCCATCTGCTCGACGAGGAATACGGCGACCGCCTCGATGAAGGCGGCCACGCTTACCTGGCCCGTCTGCGCAAGGCCAGCCTGCGCATGGGCGAACTGATCGACGAGCTGCTGAAACTCGCCAATGTCTCGCGCCAGCCCCTGCACATCGAATTGACCGACGTCAGCACCATGGCACGGGAGATCCTCGACGAATTTGCCGCCCAGTCATCCGGGCGCGTCGTCCACATCCACGTGGAAGACGGTCTCGCCACCGAGGCAGACCCCAATCTGCTGCGCACGGCCCTGCAGAATCTCCTGGGCAATGCCTGGAAGTTCACCCGCGACAGCCAGCCCGCCCTGATCCAGGTGGGCGGCCGACCCCATGGCCAGGAGCGGCTGTTCTATGTCACCGACAACGGCGTCGGATTCGACCTGGCCCACGCTGGCAAGCTGTTCGAGCCCTTCCAGCAACTCCACAGGAACGCTGGTTTTGAAGGCTCCGGCATCGGGCTGGCCAGCGTGCGGCGCATCGTCGAACGGCATGGCGGCTCGGTGTGGGCCGAGTCGGCGCCTGGCGCCGGCACCACGATCTTCTTCACCCTGCCACGCAGCCCGGCCATCGTTCGCCGCCCGCGGGAGCGGGTGCAGGTCTGAACGGCGCGCCGCTCATTCGTAGCGGATCTCGACGACCTCGATCTCGCGCACGCCGGCCGGGCTGGCAAAGCGCACCACATCCCCCTCCCGCGCCTTCAGCAAGGCCCGCGACAGAGGCGCGATCCAGCTGATGCGGCCTTCTGACGCATTGGCCTCGTCCACGCCGACAATCTGGTAGGTCTGCTCGGCGTCGGCGCTGGCGTCGAACACCGTCACGGTGGCGCCGAAGAAGACCTGCTCGGTGTTCTCCTGCTCGGACGGCGTCACCACGGTTGCGGTTTCCAGGCGCTTGACCAGGAAGCGCACGCGCCGGTCGATCTCCCGCAGGCGCTTCTTGCCGTAGATGTAGTCGCCGTTCTCCGAGCGATCGCCGTTGGAGGCAGCCCAGCGCACCGTCTCCACCAGGGCCGGCCGCTCCACCCGGACGAGCTGGTCGAGTTCCGCCCGCAGACGCTCGAAACCGTTGCGGGTCATGTAGTTGCGGGTGCCCGGCGGCAGGCTCGGTGCGCCGGCCGGCGCATCCTCTTCGTCGTCGTCCGATTCCTTGACGAATGCCTTGTTCACCTGGAGTCCCTTCAGTGCGCGCGTTGCGAGGGGGGCAATGGTAGGAGCGCCGCGACCGCGACGCAAGCGGCCCGATCACGCTCACGGGGCGCTATGATGGGGGCCCGCCCGTCACCGGAGTCTGCCGCCATGCATCCGATCCTGTCCGGCAAACGCGTCCTGCTCACCCAGGCCGACTGCTTCATGGGCCCCGCCCTGCAGCGTGTCTTCGAGGCGGCCGGTGCCGCCGTGATCGCTGACGACCGCCCCCTGCTCGACCCGGCGCTGCCGGAAGCGCTGGTCCGTCAGGCCGGCGACATCGACATCCTGCTGGCCCATCTCGCGGTGCCGAGCCCGCGTACGCCGGCCACCGACGTCGCCGATGACGAATGGCGCGAGGTCTTCGCCCATCTGGTGGATCCCCTCCCCCGCCTGGCCCGCGCCGTGCTGCCCGGCATGGTGGCCCGCGGCAGCGGTCGCATTCTCGTCCTGGGCAGCGCGTCGGCCCTGCGGGGCATGCGCAATGCCTCGACCTACAGCGCTGCCCGTGGCGCCCAACTGGCCTGGGTGCAGGCCCTCGGCGTCGAGGTGGCGCGGAGCGGCGTGCGGGTCAACGCCATCGCCCAGAACTTCGTCGAGAACCCCACCTATTTTCCCCCAGAAGTCCAGGCCAACCCGGCGTTCCAGGAGCGTCTGGCGCGGGAGGTGCCCCTCGGCCGACTGGTCAGCGCGGACGAGGACGCCCGCTTTGCGGCCTATCTGTGCTCGGATGACGCCGACTGTTTCGTCGGTCAGGTCTTTCCCGTGTGTGGCGGCTGGGCCGTCCGCTGAACCCGCTCGAACAGGTCAATGCCCATGCGCCTGCAGGAACTGTTGTCCATTGAATGGCCCCTCATCCAGGCGCCCATGGCGGGCGTCCAGGGCAGCGCCCTCGCCATGGCCGTCAGCCAGGCCGGCGCGCTCGGCTCCCTGCCCTGCGCGATGCTGACGCCCGATGCGCTGCACGCCGAACTGGCCGCCCTCAGCGCATCGACCGCGCGAGCCTACAACGTCAATTTCTTCGCCCACACGCCGCCGCAGCCGGATGGGGCGCGGGAGGCGGCCTGGCGGACGCAGCTCGCACCCTATTACCGGACATTCGGCATCGATCCCGCGGGCATTGCTACGGGGCCCGGCCGGATGCCCTTCAGCGCGGCCATCGCCGATCTCGTCGAACCCTTCCGCCCGCCCGTGGTGAGCTTCCATTTCGGTCTGCCCGATGCCGCCCTGCTGGCCCGCGTCAAGGCCTGGGGCGCCCGGGTGCTGTCGTCCGCGACGACCGTCGAGGAGGCGCGCTGGCTGGCCGCGCGGGGCGTCGACGGGATCATCGCCCAGGGGCTCGAGGCCGGAGGGCATCGGGGCCATTTCCTCGACCACGATCTCACGGTCCAGTCTGGCACCTTCGCGCTGCTGCCCCAGATCGTCCGCGCCGTGCAGGTGCCGGTCATCGCGGCAGGCGGCATCGCCGATGCGGACGGGGTAGCTGCCGCCATGGCGCTCGGCGCGGCGGGTGTCCAGGTGGGCACGGCCTACCTCCTGTGTCCGGAGGCCACCACTTCGCCGATTCACCGGGCGGTCCTGCGCACGGAGTCCGCCCGGCACACGGCGCTGACCAATCTCTTCTCCGGGCGCCCGGCCCGCGGCATCGTCAATCGCTTGATGCGCGAACTGGGCCCGCTCAATCCGGAAGCGCCCGAATTCCCGCTGGCGACAGCGGCGGTTGCGCCGCTTCGCGCGGCGGCCGAGGCGCTGGGTTCCGGCGACTTCTCGCCGCTCTGGTGCGGGGAGAATGTGTCTGGCTGTCGGGAAATCCCTGCCGCAGAACTGACCCGCGCCCTGATTCAGGGCTTCCAACGGCGGGAGACCGCGTGCTGAAGGCCCACGCGGAGGCGCCCGTGCCGTGTCGTGAAGCGTGCGGCGCCTGCTGCATCGCCCCGTCCATTTCCAGCCCGATTCCCGGCATGCCTGAGGGCAAGCCCGCGGGCGTGCGCTGCGTCCAGCTCGACGCGGCGGATCGCTGCCGCATCTTCGGACAAGCGGAGCGTCCTGCCGTGTGCGGCTCCCTGCGGCCGACGCAGTCCCTGTGCCGCGGCAGCCGCGAGGAGGCGCTGCAGGCCCTCGCCTGGCTCGAGGCGCACACGGCGCCGGGCTGAGTCCATTCCGCGCCGGTGCGTCCCGGGCGTCCTTCGTCCATTCGCCGTCATCCGTATTGCGGCAGGAAGAATAAGCATTCCGGATCATATTGGTTCGTCGGCCGGACTGAACGTCCTAGACTCCGGCCCATCTCCTTCGCCGGACGCGCTGTCGTGCCCCCTCCCCAGACCCCTGCTGCGACCCTCATTGTCCCCGGCTACCTGGGCAGCGGCCCGGCCCATTGGCAAAGCTGGATCGAATCCCGGATCCCCGACACCCGCCGTGTCCGCCACGTCGATTGGGACGCCCCGGTGCTGGCGCGCTGGGCCCAGGCGGTGCGCGACGAGATCGACGCCGCCGCCGGTCCCCTGTGGCTGGTGGCCCACAGCTTCGGCTGCCTCGCCAGCGTGGTGGCGGCGGCTGATCGCCCGGACAAGGTGGCGGGCCTGATGCTCGTCGCGCCCGCCGACCCGGAGCGCTTCACGCCCCGCGGGGTCCGTACGTCCACCGGCGGCGTGACGGAGCCCGGTCTCTCCGGCTGTCTGCCGCGCCGCCTGCTGCCCATGCCCGGTCTGGTCGTGGCCAGCACCAACGATCCATGGGTGCGCCTTTCCTCCGCCGCCTACTGGGCCGATCAGTGGGGCTGCCGTCTGGCGGAAATCGGCGCGGCCGGACATATCAATGCGGACTCCGGTCACGGCCCATGGCCGCTCGGTTTGCGCCTGTTCGAATCCCTGCGGCGGGCGGCCGGTGACTGGCCGCTGGGCCGGATCGATGGGAACGCGCAGCCGCGGGGCGGGCGGCATGGCGCCCTCGCCCGCGTCCGTCAGCTCACCCGCTTAGCCTCCGGACGGGAAACGGGCGGCGGCGCGCCGTCAGAACCGTCGGGGCGCGGCGGCTGACGGCCCCTCCCCGTTCAGAACGGCCCATCGCTGCCCGTTTCGGGGCGCAGGGCGCCGCGCACCACGGCCTCGGAGAGCTCCGGTGCGCACAGCTCGATGAAGCGGTAGGCAAAACCGCGGAGAAAGTGGCCTCGGCGCACGGCGATGCGCGTCACGTTTTCACCGAAGAGGTGGTCGCTGGGCAGCATGCGCAGGGCGCGGTCGCGCTCGGCGTCGTAGGCCATGGAGGCCACGATGCCGATGCCCAGGCCCAGCTCCACATAGGTCTTGATCACGTCGGCGTCGAGGGCCGACATGACGATGTCCGGCGTGAAACCGGCCTGGGCGAAGGTTTCGTCGATCTTCGCACGGCCGGTGAAGCCTTCGTGGTAGGTGATGAGGGGATGCTCGGCCACGGCTTCGAGGGTGAGCGGTGTGACCGCCTCCAGCGCATGCCCGGCCGGGACGATCACCGCGTGGTGCCAGCCGTAGTACGGGAAGGACACGAAGTCGGACACGCCGGCCAGGGCTTCGGTGGCGATGCCGATGTCGGCGCGGCCGTCCAGCAGCATGGCGGCGATCTCGCCGGGGCTGGCCTGATGCAGCATCAAATGCACCCTGGGGTATGCCTGCTTGAAGCGCGTCACCACCCGTGGCAGGGCGTAGCGCGCCTGGGTGTGGGTGGTGGCCACGGTGAGCTGGCCGTGATCCTTGTTGCTGAACTGCTCGGCGATGCTCTTGATGTTGCGCGCGTCCATCAGCATGCGGTCCACCACCGCAGAGAGCTCCCGCCCCGGCTCGGTGAGCCCGAGCAGGCGCTTGCCCTTGCGGACAAACAGTTCCAGGCCCAGCTCGTCCTCCAGGTCCTTGATGTGCTTGGAGACACCCGACTGGGACGTGAACAGGGCGTTGGCCACCTCGGTCAGGTTGAAGTTGCGCCGGACCGTTTCATGAATGATGCGCAGTTGCTGGAAATTCATCAGATCACCCAGTTCGGTGCCGCGGCTGCGGCAGCCTCCTGACGTTCGAACACCTTGAGACGGGACGGTTGCAGGCGCACCGCCTGGCCTTCTTTCAGGCCCAGGCGGTGGACGTCGTCGCGGGGCAGGTCCACTTCGTAAAGCTGCCCGCCGGCGCCATTGAGCCCATCCAGTTCGACGCGGGCCACCGCGCCGAAGGCGAGGATGCGCGACACCCGTGCCGGCACGCCGTCGGCGGCGGCCGGATCGACGACGATGGTGAGTTCGTGGGGCCGGGCGAAGGCAAGCACTTCGGCGCCCTGCCCCAGCTCCACCCGCTGGCGCGACAGCAGGTCGTCGCCCACGTGCACGGCCTGACCGTCCACGCGGCCGTGGAAGAGATTGACCGCGCCCAGGAAACCATACACGAAGGGCGAGGCGGGATGGCGATAGACCTCGTCCGGGGTGCCCACCTGCTCCACCTTGCCGTGGTCCATCAGCACCACCCGGTCGGCCACTTCGAGGGCTTCTTCCTGGTCGTGGGTGACGAACAGGGAGGTGATGTGCAGCTCGTCGTGGAGCCGCCGCAGCCAGCGGCGCAGTTCCTTGCGGACCTTGGCGTCGAGGGCGCCGAAGGGTTCGTCCAGGAGCAGCACGCGCGGCTCCACGGCCAGGGCGCGGGCCAGGGCGATGCGCTGGCGCTGGCCGCCGGAAAGCTGGCTGGGGAAGCGGTCGGCGACCCAGTCGAGCTGCACGAGGCCCAGCAGTTCCTTGACCTTGGCGCGGATCGTCGCGTCCGAAGGGCGCTGGCCGCGGGGCTTCATGCGCAGGCCGAAGGCCACGTTGTCGAAGACGGTCATGTGGCGGAACAGGGCGTAATGCTGGAACACAAAGCCGACCTGACGCTCGCGCACGTGGGTGTGGGAGGCGTCCTGCCCGTCCAGCAGCACCTGGCCGCTGTCGGCCGCTTCGAGCCCGGCGATGATGCGCAGCAGCGTGGTCTTGCCGCAGCCGGAGGGGCCCAGCAGGGCCACCAGCTGGCCAGTGGGGAAGTCGAGGCTGACGTCGTGCAGGGCGGTGAAGCTGCCGAACTGCTTGTGGATGTTGCGGACCTGGATGCTCATTTCATTCTTCCTTGTTAGCCCGGCCGGCCTGACGCTCGACCCAGGTCTTGATGACCAGGGTGACGAGGGCCAGCAGCGCCAGCAGGGAGGCCACCGCAAAGGCGGCGGCGAACTGGTATTCGTTGTAGAGGATCTCCACGTGCAGGGGCAGGGTGTTGGTCTGTCCGCGGATGTGCCCGGAGACGACGCTGACGGCGCCGAATTCGCCCATGGCGCGGGCGTTGCAGAGGATCACGCCGTACAGGAGCCCCCACTTCACGTTGGGCAGGGTCACATGCCAGAAGGTCTGCCAGCCCCGTGCGCCGAGCACGACGGCGGCTTCCTCTTCCTCACGGCCCTGGGCTTCCATCAGCGGGATCAGTTCCCGCGCGACGAAGGGGAAGGTGACAAAAACCGTGGCCAGCACGATGCCCGGGATGGCGAAGATGACCTTCACGTCGTGATCCGACAGCCACGGCCCAAACCAGCCCTGGGCACCGAAGACGAGCACGTAGATCAGGCCCGAGACCACCGGCGACACGGAGAACGGCAGGTCGATGAGGGTGATGAGCAGGTGCTTGCCGCGGAACTCGAACTTGGTGATGGCCCACGCGGCGGCCACGCCGAAGACGAGATTGAGGGGCACCGCACACAGCGCGGCAGTCAGGGTCAGGGTGATCGCGGACACCGCATCCGGCTCGATCAAGGCCGCGTAATAGACCGCCCAGCCCTTGCGTAGCGCTTCGTAGAACACCGCCACCAGGGGCAGCAGCAGGAAGACCGCGAAGAAGGCCAGGGCAAGGCCGATGAGGGTCCACTTGACCCAGGCCGGTTCGCGCGTGGCGGACCTGGATTCGAAGCGTGCCGCATGGTCGAAGACGCCATGCAGCGCAGCCGCAGCGCCTGACATCAGCGGGCCCTCCCGGTGCGTTGGGCGGTCCAGGCCTGCAGGCCGTTGATGATCAGCAGCAGGATGAAGGAGAAGATCAGCATGACCACCGCGATCGCCGTTGCGCCGGCGTAGTCGTACTGCTCAAGCTTGGTGATGATCATAAGCGGAGTGATTTCTGACACGAGGGGGATGTTGCCGGCGATGAAGATCACCGAGCCGTATTCGCCGACGGCGCGGGCGAAGGCCATGGCGAAGCCGGTCAGGAGGGCCGGGAAGACGGTGGGCAGGACCACATGCAGGAAGGCCTGCCAGCGGTTGGCGCCGAGGCTGACGGCGGCCTCTTCGTATTCGGTGTCCAGGTCTTCGAGGATGGGCTGCACGGTGCGCACGACGAAGGGCAGGCCGATGAAGATGAGCGCCACCAGCACCCCCAGGGGCGTGAAGGCCACCTGAATGCCCCAGGGTTCGAGGATCTGCCCAACCCAGCCGTTCTTGGCGTAGAGGGCCGTAAGGGCGATGCCCGCCACCGCGGTGGGCAGGGCGAAGGGCAGATCCACCAGGGCGTCCACCAGGCGCTTGCCGGGGAAGGCATAGCGCACCAGCACCCACGCCAGGAGCAGGCCGAAGACGGCGTTGATCAACGCAGCGATGAGGGAGGCGCCGAAGGACAGGCGGTAGGAGGCGAGCACCCGCGGCGAGGTGGCGGCCTGCCAGAAGTGTTCAAAGCCGAGGGAACCGGCCTTGAGGAACACCGCCGCCAGGGGGATCAGCACGATCAGGGACAAGTAGGCGACGGTGTAACCCAGACTCAGGCCAAATCCGGGCAGTACACGAAGGGATCGGGCGGCGCTCATCGGTGTTTCACTCCGACCTGGTCGTACACGCCGCCATCGGCGAAGTGGACCTTCTGCACCGCATCCCAGCCGCCCAGGGCGTCCTCGACGGTGAAGGTCCGGATGCTCGGAAAGCGGCGGGCGTAGTGCTTGAGCACCTGAGGATCGCGGGGACGGAAATGGTGACGGGCGATGATGTCCTGTCCTTCCGGGGAGAACAGGAAGTTCAGGTAAGCCTCGGCCGCCTTGCGGCTGCCCCGCTTGTCGACCACCTTGCGCACCACGGCCACCGGGGCGGCGGCCTCGATGGAGACGGACGGATAGACCACGTCGAACTTGTCGCCCCCCACTTCCTGGTCGATGAGGGTCGCCTCGTTCTCAAAGGTGACCAGCACATCGCCCACGTCCCGTTGGGTGAAGGTGGTGGTGGCGCCGCGCCCGCCGCCGTCGAGCACCGGGACGTTGGCGAACAAACGGCTGACGAAATCCCGCGCGCCGGCTTCGTTCCCGGTTTTCTGGAGCGCATAACCCCAGGCGGCCAGATAGGTGTAGCGGCCATTGCCGGAGGTCTTGGGGTTGGGCACGATCACCTGCAGGCCCGGCCGGGTGAGGTCGGACCAATCCCTGATGCCCTTGGGGTTGCCCTTGCGCACGAGGAAGATGGTGGTGGTGGTGTAAGGCGTGGCGCCATGGGGATAGGCCTTGCGCCAGTCGCCGGCGACGAGGCCCGCGCGGGCCAGCACGTCGATGTCCGGTGCCTGGTTCATGGTGACCACGTCGGCCTCCAGCCCGGCCACAACAGACTGGACCTGCTTGCTGGAGCCGCCGTGGGACTGGTTGATCGTGAGCTTCTCGCCCGTTTGGCGCTGCCATTGGGCGGCAAAGGCGGGGTTGATGTCCTTGTACAGCTCGCGGGAGACGTCGTAGGAGACGTTCAGCAGGGTCGTGTCGGCGTGGGCCGCGGTCACGCCGAGGAGCGCCGAGCTGGCCATCAGCGCACGCCACGTACGGCGGCTCAATCGGATCGAAGGAAATTGGAACACGGCGACTCCTGGGGTTCTGATGATTTCCCGGAAGTCTAAGCAGCACCCGTCGGAGCGCTAACCAATAAATCCTGCGTTCTTTATTCTCTGGGGCGATAAAGAATGGAGATTTTAATTCTCCGCTGTTCTTTTCCGGCACCATTCAGCGTGCCATCGCCTCAAGCGTCTGCACCTCCGGACGCCCAGAGCCCCGGTCGGTTTCCCGACCGGGGCTCTGGGTGAACCAGGTTCATGAGACAGGAGGCGACGAGATCTTCCAGAATCATCCGGTGGGTCTTGCCGTAAGTGCCAAGTGAAAAAGGCCCCGCCGGTTTCCCGGCGGGGCCTTTTTCGTATTGCTACGGTCGACCGGCAAAAGCCGGCCATGATCGCAACTTACATTTCAACCGTTTCAGCCACTTCCACGAAGGCCGGGATCTGGTCGAAGTTCATGTAGCGATACACGTCGGCAGCCTTGGCGTTCACCAGCTTGATCTGCTCCATGTACTCTTCCTTGGTCACGATACGGCCGGCCAGGGCGCACATGGCGGCCAGTTCGGCGGAGCCGAGGTAGACGCGGGTGTCGATGCCCAGACGGTTCGGGAAGTTACGGGTAGAGGTGGAGATCGCGGTGGAACCCTTGCGGATCTGCGCCTGGTTGCCCATGCACAGGGAGCAGCCCGGCATTTCCATGCGGGCGCCGGCCTTGCCGAGGACGCTGTAGTAGCCTTCTTCGGTCAGGATCAGGGCGTCCATCTTGGTCGGCGGGGCGATCCACAGGCGGGCCGGGATGTCGCTCTTGCCGTCCAGCACCTTGCCGGCCGCACGGAAGTGGCCGATGTTGGTCATGCAGGAGCCGATGAAGACTTCGTCGATCTTGTCGCCGGCGACTTCGGACAGCACCTTGACATCGTCCGGGTCGTTCGGGCAGGCCAGGATCGGCTCGGTGACTTCGGCCAGGTCGATTTCGATGACTGCGGCGTACTGGGCGTTGGCGTCACCCTTCAGCAGGACGCCGTTGGCGATCCAGTCTTCCATGGCGGCGATGCGGCGCTTGAGGGTGCGGGGATCCTCGTAGCCTTCCGCGATCATCCACTTCATCAGGGTGATGTTGGAACGCATGTACTCGACGATCGGCTCCTTGTTGAGGGCGATCGCACAGGCAGCGGCGGAACGCTCGGCAGCGGCGTCGGACAGTTCGAAGGCCTGTTCGACCTTCAGATCCGGCAGACCTTCGATTTCGAGGATGCGGCCGGAGAAGATGTTCTTCTTGCCCTTCTTCTCGACGGTCAGCAGGCCGGCCTTGATGGCCCACAGGGGGATGGCGTTGACCAGATCACGCAGGGTGATGCCGGGCTGCATCTGGCCCTTGAAGCGCACCAGCACGGATTCGGGCATGTCCAGCGGCATCACGCCGGTGGCGGCCGCGAAGGCGACCAGACCGGAGCCGGCCGGGAAGGAGATGCCGATCGGGAAGCGGGTGTGGGAGTCGCCACCGGTGCCGACGGTATCCGGCAGCAGCAGACGGTTGAGCCAGGAGTGGATCACGCCGTCGCCCGGACGCAGGGCCACACCGCCGCGGTTGGCGATGAAGGTCGGCAGTTCGCGGTGCATCTTGACGTCTACCAGCTTGGGATAGGCCGCGGTGTGGCAGAAGGACTGCATGACCATGTCGGCGGAGAAGCCGAGGCAGGCCAGATCCTTCAGTTCGTCGCGGGTCATCGGGCCGGTGGTGTCCTGGGAGCCGACGGTGGTCATCTTGGGCTCGCAGTAGGTGCCCGGCAGGATGCCCTTGCCTTCCGGCAGGCCACACGCGCGGCCGACCATCTTCTGGGCCAGGGAGTAACCGGTGCCCGGATCGTTGGGCTGCTGGGGCAGGCGGAACAGGGTGGAGACCGGCAGGCCCAGGGCTTCACGGGCCTTGGAGGTGAGACCGCGACCGATGATCAGGGGGATGCGGCCACCGGCGCGGACTTCGTCGAGGATGACGAGGGTCTTGAGCTGGGATTCGGCGATGGTGGCACCGTTCTTGGTGGCGGTGACCTTGCCGGAGGCGGCGTCGATCTTCAGCTCGATCTCGTCGCCCATGTCCATCTGGCCAGCGTCAATCTCGATGGGCAGCGCGCCGGCATCTTCCATGGTGTTGAAGAAGATCGGGGCGATCTTGGAGCCCAGGCACACACCGCCGAAGCGCTTGTTCGGGACGAAGGGGATGTCTTCGCCGGTGAACCACAGCACCGAGTTGGTGGCGGACTTGCGGGAGGAGCCGGTACCGACCACGTCACCCACGTAAGCGATCAGGTTGCCCTTGGCAGCGAGGGCTTCGAGCTGCTTGATGGGGCCGCGGGAACCCGGCTCATCGGCTTCGATGCCCGGACGCGGGTTCTTCAGCATGGCCAGGGCGTGCAGCGGGATGTCCGGGCGGGACCAGGCGTCCGGCGCGGGGGACAGGTCGTCGGTGTTGGTCTCGCCGGTGACCTTGAAGACGGTCAGCTTCTGGACGGCGGGGACTTCGGGACGGGAGGTGAACCACTCGGCGTCGGCCCAGGACTGCATCACGGCCTTGGCGTTGGCGTTGCCGGCCTTACCGAGTTCGGCGACGTCGTGGAAGTAGTCGAAGACCAGCAGGGTCTTCTTGAGGCCTTCGGCGGCCACGGCACCCACTTCTGCGTCGGCGAGCAGGTCGATCAGGGGCTTGACGTTGTAACCGCCGAGCATGGTGCCCAGCAGTTCGGTGGCCTTGGCGCGGGAGACAAGACCGCAGGCCAGCTCGCCCTTGGCGACCTTGGCGAGGAACTCGGCCTTGACCTTGGCAGCGTCGTCCACGCCGGCGGGAACGCGATAGGTCAGCAGTTCCACCAGGAAGGCTTCTTCGCCGGCCGGCGGATTTTGCAGCAGCGCAACCAGATCCTGGGCTTGCTTTTTGGACAGGGGCAGCGGCGGGATGCCAAGGGCAGCGCGCTCGGCAACATGCTGGCGGTAGGCTTCAAGCATTGGTATGTCCTTCCTAGACGGTGGGTTGTGTATGAAGTGATTGCTGACTTGAGCGACCGGCCGCTGGGGCCCGATGCGCCTCTCCCGATGTGACCGGACCTTTTGGAACATCATGCGGTCCTGAGTCTTATATATATTATATTTTACTTCTTCCCCGGATGTGCGCCTGCACAATTCAAAAATCTGTCCGGTCCCGGCTGTCCCACCAATCGGGGCCGGCCGGTACGGGAATTGCCGGATGCAACAGCTTCTTCATTCGCGGAGCCGATCATGGTACGCCTTTGACGACGGGACGGGGATACGGCAGGGAGCGGCTCAGCCGGTCAGAACACTGGCCAGGACCGCTTCCATGGCGCCCATCGTGACCGGCTTGATCAACAGGTCGTCGAATCCCGCTGCCAGGAGGCCCTGCTTCTCGTCGGGCAGCGCATGGGCAGTATAGGCAATCACGGGCAGGCTGCTGAAGACCGCGTCGCTGCGGATGCGGGCCAGCACCTCTTCCCCGGACATGCCGGGCATGCTGATGTCGAGCAGCACCGCGTCGTAGCGGTTCGCCGCGATCAGGGCCAGGGCCGTAGCACCGTCGGCGGCCTGGTCGGACGTGATGCCGAGACGCTTGGTGAAGGCCGCAGCCAGTGTACGGTTGATGGGATTGTCGTCCACGATCAGGACATGTTTGTCCTGGAATGTCAGGGGGCTGCTCATCTCGGGGAGGCGGTCGGGCGTGCCGTTGTGGCGGCATCGCGGGGAAGTAGGAGGGTGAAGGTGGAGCCGACGCCCGGTTCGGAGCGCAGGGACAGTTCGCCGCCCAGCAGATGGACGAACTGGCGGGCGAGTGCCAGGCCCAGACCTGTTCCGGCCTGTTCGCGCGTGACGAAGGCGTCCACCTGCCTGAACTTGTCGAAGATCACGTCCTGGGCGTCCTTGGGTATGCCGCGACCGGTATCGGAGACCGCCAGCGCGATCCGCTCGCCGTCGGCATGGATGTTCAGATCGATCCTGCCATTGTCGGTGAACTTGATCGCGTTGTTCAAGAGATTGTTCAGGATCTGGCGAAGACGCAGCGGGTCGGTGTGGAGGCGCTCCGGCGTACCGGCGGCGATCGTGCATTCGAGTTGCAGCCCCTTGGCCTGGGCGTGACCACGGTGGGCCGCGCAAACCTCCTGGGCGAAGGTCGCGAGGAGAACGTCGCTGAGGTTGAGCTCCATGCGCCCCGCCTCCACCTTGGCCAGATCGAGCAGATCATTGACCAGATCCAGCAGGTGCTGGCCGGAGGACTCGATCGTGGCGGCGTACTCCTGATGGGCGGCGTCGGTGGCATCGAGCTTGAGCAGTTCCGCAAAGCCGAGGATGCCGTTGAGGGGGGTCCGCAGTTCGTGGGAGATGTTGGCCAGGAACTCGGACTTCATGCGGTTCGCGGCCTCGGCGCTCTGGCGGGCGTCTTCGGATCGCTTGAAGGACTCCTGCACGCGGTCGGCCATGCTGTTGAAGGATTCGGCCAGGTGTCCCATCTCGTCGGTGGATTTCACCTCCAGCCGGCGGCTCAGGTCCCCCGCCTGGAACCCGTCCAGCCCTTCGATCATGCGGGTGATGCGACGGGTGATGAACTGGGCCATCCAGATCGCGACGGCGATCACCACCGCCACCATGACGAGCGTGGAGATGGCCAGGGCTCCGGCGGTCTGGGTCAGATTGTCGTTGATGGCCTGGCTGATGCCGGCGCGCAGCGTCTGGAATTCCTTGTCCTTGGCGTCGATGGTCAGGCCGATGCGTTTGGCGGATTCGGTGGCGGCACGATGGAAGTCATCCACATTGGCGCCGATGGTGACGATTCCAAAACCCTGGGGCGACGCGGCATACGGTCCGGTGTAATACGGAATGGCGGCCGCTGTGGTGAGCTTCCACAGCCCGGAAAAGAAGATCACGAACGAACCGGAGCCACCCTTCTCGGTGAGCAGCTTCCAGCCGGAACATTGAGGCGAGAAGTTCAGGTAGCGGCAGTCGAGCGCCACCGTCCCGGCCTTGACCAGGGCGCCCGCAGGCTTCTTCTTCAGGGACTGATCGTCGTAGGGCTTCACCCCTTCAAGGAAGGCCTGTGACGATTTTCCGGAGGACTGCCAGGCTTCGTACAGGGACTGGTCCATCCAAGGCGTAACCGGCTCCCCGGTGGCCGGATCGTAGCCGGGAATGAAGTAGTCGCGCGGGTGGGAAATGGCACGGCCACGATGGTCCCACATGAAGGCATAGTTGCCGGCGATGGCGTCATTGATCGGCGTATAGCGCGCATCCGTCGGGCTGATCCGGTCGGTGAACTGGCGGATGTGGTCGTGGTCGAGGGCCAGGGTCACGTAGCCGGTGATCTGTCCTTGACGCACCACCGGCATGGCCCACCGCACGATGCCGCGAAAATGGCGCCCCACGGGATTCTCGGTCCCGGCGTAGGCCGACGCTTCGGGCTTGAACGGCTCGCCCGCCTTCTCCGCAGACGCCGGCAGATAGGGGCCGATCACGTGGCTCTTCACATAGGCGCCGACGACATCCGACACATGGATCTCGCCGGGCTTGAGCTTCTGCAGTTCAGGCCAGTAATGCTCCGCCCGGATGAAGGTCTCGCGGGCGTCGCTGACCTGACGCAGCCCCGGCGTCATCAGCGAACCCTGGGTCACCTTGACACGCTCCCGACCGGACAGGTCGATGAAGCTCATCTCCACGAAGAGCGGGCGCATCTCCCGATGGCCGAGGAACTCCGGCGGGCGGGCGCTGAAGGCTTTGGCGTTGTCAGAGAGGGCCTGCCCGGCGTCGGCCGCAAGGGATTCGTCCCAGGATTCCGGTGCTGCGGGCTCCCAGCGTTTGCCGTCATCCGCGAGTTTCCAGGGGCCGTGGGAAAATACCGGGCGCTGCCGATGCGCGAGGAAGCGTCGGTAGCTTGCGTCACCGGGCTCCAGTTCGGCGGCTTCACGGATGTCCGCGTCCCGGTCGTAAAGGAACGCCGCCACGGCGCGGGCCGTATCGGTGGTGAGGCGCTCCATGCTTTCCCGCGCCCGGTCGTCGAGCGCGTGCAGCGCATCCTGAGTCGCCTCCTCGCCCACGCTGCGCAAGGTACGCAGCATCGAGCTGGACACGCTCTCCAGCTGGAGGCCGACCGCATCGCCCAGCTTCTCGGCCATTGTCCAGGCCAGGAGGGCCAACAGCACCAGCGGCACGACCTTGATGACGATGAAGATCGAGATCAGTTTGCCCCGGATACCGAATCTGCCCGTGTTGGTCTGCATGGTCTTCCCGTGTCCGTTTCCATCCATCGCGCCGTCACCAGGCGCGCGCCTGGGTGCCCGACGTGCACATCGGCTGTCCGTCCGAAATATCAAGATCGGATCTCAAGAAAGTTTGAGCGCCTTGCCCGCCGTCCCAGGGGCGCCGACAATGTCGGGTCGTCATTCCGCTCACCCCCATGTCCGACCCCTGCCCTTGCGGGTCCGGGCGCGCCTACCCGGCGTGCTGTGGCCCCTACCTGGATCAGTCACTGCCCGCGCCCACGGCCGAGGCGCTGATGCGCGCCCGCTACACCGCCTACACCCTCAAGCGGGAGGACTACCTGCTCGCCACCTGGGACCCGGCGCATCGCCCCGCGCAACTCGATCTGGCCTCTGACACGGCAACCCGCTGGCTGGGGCTGCAGGTGAAGCGTCATGAGACCACCGGATCCGGGCAGGCCATCGTCGAATTCGTGGCCCGCTACAAGGTCGCCGGCCGCGCCTACCGGCTGCATGAGACCAGTCGCTTCCATGTGCTCGGCGGTGCCTGGGTTTACGTGGACGGGGACGTCCACTGACGGGCGGTACGTTCAGGTCGCCACGAGCTCAATCACCTCGCCGGCAAATTCGACCCGCTGGCCCGGACGGAGCTTGGCGCGCTTGCGGGTCTCGATGACGCCATCCACCTTCACCTGCCCTTCTGCCACACGCTGCTTGGCGACGCCGCCGGAATCGCACAGGCCGGTGGCCTTGAGGAGCTGATCAAGCTGGATGAAATCGCCCTGAACGGGGAAACGGGTGGCCATGGCACGGACGTCCAACGTCAAAGGGGCGGATTGTCGCAGAGCCTGCCGCCCGGCGCCAATCCGCCTGCCGGGTCGAATGCCTGCCGATCAGGTGGGGATCCGCAGCATCTGGCCCGGATAGATCTTGTCCGGATGACCCAGCATCGGCCGGTTGGCCTCGAAGATCTTCATGTACGCGTTGGCGTTGCCATAGTAGTGCTTGGCGATGGCCGACAGGGTGTCGCCGCGTACCACGGTGTGGAACTGGGCTTCCGGTTCCGGGTGGGTGACGGCGAGCTGGTCGATCACCTGCTCCACCCCGTCCACGTTGCCGCAGCACAGCAGGATCTTCTCCTTGGTGGCCTGATCGGACACGCTGCCACTCGCGGTGACGGTGCTGGTCGCGCCGTCGAAGCTCACGCTCAGTGCGCTGGCGTCGAGACCCTGGGTGCCGATGTAGGCAAGGATCGCCGCGGCGGCCTTGGCGTTCAGGTCGGCCAGGCGTTCCGCCGCGCCGGAATCGGCCGCCGCTGCTTCCACGTCCTTGCGGCCGAACAGCTTTTCACCGGCTTCACGAACAAAACTCAAAAGACCCATGACGGACTCCCTGCGTGGTGTAAGAAAGTCCCCAGCCTACGGCCTCGGACGCACACGGCGGATGTCGAGAGTGTGACGAATCGTGACGCCGCGCTCAGGCCCCCAGCGGGGGCAGGCCATGTCGGCGGCGGGCGCGGGCACAGCCTTCGTCGCCGATGCCAAGGGCCGCGTAGGGCGCGAAATCCCGGCAGGGCCCCGGCCGCTGTTCGTAGATCGAGCACGACACCTCGCGCCCGACCTCGCCGCTCAGGGCGACGCAGCGGGGCGGACCGTCATCCGTGCCGCGCATGCGCACCAGGGTGGCGGTGACCGGCACAGTCAGCGCGTCCGGCACACCGCCGCCGGGATGGCTGGCCAGATCCGACACATGAAAATCGACGCGAAAACTGGCGCAACAGGCACCGCAGCTCAGGCAGGGATGGGACATGGGAGCTCAGGTCGCCCCGCAGCATTTCTTGTATTTTTTGCCGCTGCCACAGGGGCAGGGCTCGTTGCGGCCGGGGCCGGCCGGCGCGGCACCTGCGGCGGCGGCCACCACAACGGGTTCCGGGGCCGCCAGTCCGAGGGCACGCCAGGTCTGGACCAGACGATGGACGGCGATGCCCTTCGCTTCAAGGATGTCCAGCTGTTCCGCGCTGTCGGCCACTGCATCCTCCTCGTCGTCACCCAGCAGGGTTTCGAGCAGAGCCTCGGCGATGCTGGTGTCTTCCACGGTGTCGGTCCATTCGGTCGGCCACAGCTCAAAGCCCTGTTCGAATCCGGCGGTCCATTCCTCGCCGATGGCCGGGTCGTCGTCTCCACCCTGGGCATAGCAGAACGGCTGCCAGGCATCGTCCGCCTCATCGTCGCCGATCGCGAGCAGAAGATCGTTGTGATAACGCAGGACCAGTTCGATGGCTTTCTGAAGTACGGCCCCGGAACCGAAACCTGCCTCGTCGCCGTCAGCGGTCCACACTGCCGGCAGCCAGACCTCTACCGGGATCGGTCCCGGCGCTGCCACGACGGCCGCCAGGTAGCCGTCCAGCATCTCCATGTTCATGCAATCCGCCGGGACGTCGTCGGAAGCCAGCAGTTCTTCAAGCTGCTCCAGTTCTTCTTCGGTCAGGGGCATGCTGACGGGAATCGGGTTCATGACGACTGTTCCTCCAGTTGGTCGAGCTCCACCACACACTGGTATAGCGTCTGGCCGGAATCCCGGTATTTGCGTTCGAAAGGGGTGAGCGGCGACGGCGCCTCGAGGGGCTGCCAGGGCGCCGGCACACCGGTGAGCAGTTCCACGGCGCGGGCGAATTCCGCGATGTAAATCGGCCAGTTGCTGCGGCACTCCAGGCGCCCACCCAGACGCGGCACGCACGGAAACACCGGGTGGGCGTGCCAGCGCCGGGTGAGGTGTCCGATCTTCGGCCACGGGTTGGGATAGAGGATGTAATGGCGGTCCAGGCGAATGCCCGCATCGGCGAGCAGACGCCAGTAGTCCACCAGATCGGCACGACAGAACACGAGATTGGTCGGCATCAGCGCGTCCGGATAGGGCTTCTTGCGGCTCAGGCGGTCCTCGGACTGATCCACCCCGATCACATAATGGTCGGGAAAAGCCCGCGCCAGGGCGATGGTGCTGTGCCCTACTCCGCATCCGGCGTCCAGCAGCAGCGGCGCGCGCCGATCCCAGCCGGCAAGACTGGCTTCAAACGCGGCCACGTTGTAGGGCGCATAGGGTTTGCGGAAGTCCGTCGCGGCGTGCTTGTTCACGCGGCTCTCAAGGGCCTCGTGGAGTCCGCTCTGGGCGCTCTCGGGGATGCGGGAATTGGCGTACATCCGCCGATTCTACGCGGCTGCCGACAGCACCGGCACCCCGTGGCGCCGCAGATGGCCCTCGACCGCCGTGCAGTCCTTCAATGCGCGGATCTCGCCATACAAGGACTCCGCCTGCGGGAAGTTGCGGCGCAGCAGGTTGAGCCACTGCTTGAGGCGTCCCGGCGCATGGCGGGCTTCCAGCTTGGCGCGTACCCGCCACCAGAATTCCCCGAGGAGCGGCGACAGCTCGGCCCACTCGGCGTCGCGGTCGGGGGTTTTGGTGCCGTCAGCCTGCAGCGCGCGGATGCGCCGTGCCAGAAAGGGGTCGGCCACCGCGCCACGCCCCAGCATCACGTCGCTCACCCCGCTCACGGCACGGCAGCGTTGCCAGTCGGCCTCGCTCCACACTTCTCCATTGGCTGCCACCGGCACGCCGACCGTATCGGCGATGCGCCCGACCCATTCCCAGTGGGCCGGCGGCCGATAGCCGTCGACCTTGGTGCGGGCATGGACCACCAGCGCGTCGATGCCGCCGTCCGCCAGGGCGCGGGCGCAGTCCAGCGTCCGCCCCGTATCGGCGATGCCCAGGCGCATCTTGGCGGTGAAGGGAATTCCCTTGGGCACGCTCGCCCGGACCGCGCAGGCAATGGCGTGGAGCAGTTCCGGCTCGTCGAGGAGGGCGGCGCCGCCCCGGTGACGATTCACCGTGGGCGCCGGACAGCCGAAGTTCAGGTCGATGCCCGCCGGATGCAGACGCACCAGGCGCGCCGCGCTCGCCGCCATACGCTGCGGATCGGAGCCCAGCAGTTGCAGGTGGACCGGCGTGCCGGACGAGGTCCGGCTGCCGACTTTCAGCTCGGGCGCAATACGGGTGAAGCTGCGCCCTGGCAACACGGTCGCCGAGACCCGCAGAAACTCCGTCACGGCATGGTCGTAGCCCGGGATGCGGGTCAACACCTCGCGGAGGACATCGTCCGCAAGGCCTTCCATCGGGGCGAGGTAAAGGCGGGGCATGGGCAATCGGGTCCGGCGTCACGGCCGGGCGCTGCGAGAACAGGGGCGGCACTTTACCGGAGTTGGCTCGCGGACTGAAGGGGCCGTTCCGTCGCGCGCACGGGCCTCGGCAAAGGGGTATAGTCACCCGCCTCTGTGTATCCCGACCGTCCGCCTGCGCACCCTGCCCATCATGCGCCGAATTGACTTCACAAATCGCCGGGAATGGCTGACCCTGGCGCTCCCCGCCCTGCTCCTCGTCGTCGCGGCCTTTGCGGTGGCGTGGAAGTTTGTCCAGCCCGCTCCGCCCCGACAGATCGTCATGAGTACCGGGCCCGCCGGCGGCGCCTACCAGTACTTTGCCGAACGCTATCGGGAACGTCTGGCGCGGGATGGCATCGAACTGGCCCTGCGTCCGTCCACCGGCGCCGTGGAGAACCTCAACCGCCTCAAGACCGTGGATGAGGTGGACATGGGCTTCGTGCAGGGTGGCGTGGCCGACGAGCCGGAGTCGGACGATCTGGCCACCCTGGGCAGCATGTACCTGGAACCCGTGTGGGTGTTCTTTCGGGGCAAGGCCGATCTGGACCGCATCGACCAGCTGAAGGGACGCCGCATCGCCGTGGGGGCCCCGGGCAGCGGAACGCTCCTGTTCGCACTCCAGTTGCTGTCCGCCAACGGCTTTGCGACCGATGATCCTCATTTCATCCACCTGGGCGGGCTGGAGGCCGTCGAGGCGATCCGCTCCGGTCAGGTGGATGCAGTATTTGCCGTGGGGGCCCCCCAGGCCCCGGCCATCCAGGCCCTGCTCGCCGAGCCAGGCCTGTCCCTGCTCAATTTCGCCCAGGCCGACGGCTACGTCCGCCACTTTCCGCACCTGTCCCGCATCACGCTGCCCCGCGGCGCGATCGACATTGCCCAGGATCGCCCGCCCCGCGACATCCACCTCCTCGCCGCCACCGCGAATCTGGTGGTGATGGCGGACCTGCATCCGGCGATCGTCACCCGCGTGCTTCAGCATGCCGCGCAGATCCATGGCCAGCCCGGCATGTTCATGACGCCCTTCGCCTTTCCCGCCAACCAGGACCGCTCCCTCCCGCTGCATCCTTCTGCGCGGCGCTTCTACGAAAGCGGGCCGCCCTTCCTGCAGCGCTACCTGCCGTTCTGGCTGGCGGTGCTGATCGATCGCCTTATCGTGATGCTGGTGCCCATCGTGGCGGTGGTGATTCCCCTCTTCAAGGTGCTGCCCGCGCTCTACAACTGGCGCATGCGCTCGCGGGTGTATCGCTGGTACGGCGAACTCAAGTTCCTCGAAAATGAGATCGGCCAGCAAAGCACCCACACACCGGAAGTGCTGGATGACTTCATCCGCCGCCTCGATGGGATCGAGGACCGCGCCAGTCGCCGGAAGCTACCGCTGGCCTTCAGCAACGAGCTCTACACCCTGCGCGAACACATCAATCTGGTTCGGCAGCGCCTTGAACGCCTGCAGGCACGGGCTCAAGTCCCTGCGGCGCCGACCGTTTCATGAATCCATCCTTGCCGTCCGGAACCTCGCCCGGATCCACATTGACCGCGATCTGCCCATGAGCCCCCACCTGGACCTCACCGAACCCTACGCCCCGCTCGTCCGCCGCATCGAAGCGGAGGCCACCGTCACCACCGACGGCAATCTGCGCATCGACCACTTTCTCAACCACCGCGTCGAACCCGCCTACATCGCAGAGCTGGGGCACGAGCTGGCCCGGCGCCTGTCCTACTTCCAGCCCAACGTGATCCTCACCGCCGAGGCCAGCGGCATCGCGCCAGCCTTGATCGTGGCCCAGGTGCTGAGCATCCCCATGGTGTACGCCAAGAAGTACTCCTGCGACGTGGAGGGCCCCGCCATCAGCCGGATCGTGGCCTCGCCGGGACGGGGCGCCGAAGTTCGTCTGGCCCTGTCGTCCCGCTACGTGCGCAGCGGACATCGGGTCGTGGTCGTGGATGACTTCCTGTCCAACGGCCGCACGGCGGCGGCCCTCGTGGAGATGGCCCGCGAGGCCGGCGCAGAGGTGCTCGGCGCCGGCTTCATCGTGGAGAAGCGCTTCAATCGCGGGCGTGAACATATCGCAGCAATGAACGTCCCCATCGCCACCCTCGCCCAGATCGAATTCCTGCACGACGGCCGCGCCTGCCTGACCCAGCCGCCCGCCGCCTGAGCACCGCCATGTCGCCCCGGCAGATCCTGCGCAGCCTCTTCGACGCCGCCCTCGCCGCGGCCCAGCCCGAGCGCGTCGTGCCGCTTCATCTGCCAGACGGCGGCGCCCTGCCCCGCGGGCGCGTCATCGTCATCGGCGCTGGCAAGGCCTCGGCCGCCATGGCCCGGGCCGTGGAAGATCACTGGCCGGGTGATCCGGCTCGACTGTCCGGGCTGGTCATCACCCGCTACGGACACGGGGTGCCCTGCAGGCATATCGAAATCGTCGAAGCGGCCCACCCGGTGCCCGACGAACGCGGCTACGCCGCCGCCCGGCGCATGCTCGAACACACCGTCGCGGAGCTTGGCCCGGACGATCTCGTGCTGTGCCTCATTTCCGGCGGTGGCTCTGCCCTGCTGGCGGTGCCAGCCGCGGGCATCACCCTGGCCGACAAGCAGGCCATCGGCCGCGGCCTTCTCGCCAGTGGCGCCACCATCGGCGAGATCAACTGCGTGCGCAAGCATCTCTCGGCGATCAAGGGCGGGCGCCTGGCGCTGGCCTGCCAGCCGGCACGGGTGCTGACCCTGCTGATATCCGACGTGCCCGGCGATGACCCGTCCATCATCGCGTCGGGCCCCACGGTGGGAGACCCGACCACCTGCGCCGAGGCCCTGACCGTCCTCGACAAGTACGCCATCCCGCTGCCCGCGCATGTCCGTGCGCACCTCGAATCCGCTCGCGGCGAAAGCCCCAAGCCCGGTCATCCGGCCTTTGCCCGGTGCGAAACCCGCCTCATCGCCACGCCGCAGCAGGCCCTTGAAGCCGCCGCCCGAAGGGCCCGCGAGCTGGGGTTGAGCGCCCACATTCTGTCGGACGCCATGGAAGGCGAATCCCGTCACGTCGCCCGCGTGCATGCCGCCCTGGCGCGCCAGGTGGCGGACCGCGGCCAGCCCTTCGTGGCACCCTGTGTGCTCCTCTCCGGCGGCGAGACCACCGTCACCGTCAGCGGCAAGGGCCAGGGAGGCCGCAATGTGGAGTTCCTCGTGGCCCTGGCGCAGGCCCTCGACGGCCACCCGCGCGTTCATGCCCTGGCGGCCGACACCGATGGTGTCGACGGCAGCCTCGACATCGCCGGTGCCTGCATCGATCCGACGACGCCGGCCCGCACCTTAGCGCTGGGACGGCGTCTGGCCGACGTGCTGGCGGACAACGACGGTCACGGGCTGTTCCAGGCCCTGGGCGACTCGGTCGTCACCGGGCCCACGCAGACCAACGTCAACGATTTCCGTGCCATCCTGATCGACGCGCCGGACGCGGCACTCTGAGCGTTCGCGCCCCGACGCCGGCCGCGGATCAGCGGAAATGCACCCGCACTTCCGGATTGCCGGGCAGGCCATCGTAACGCACCACAATGTCGAGACCGGATTTCGGCGCCAGGAGGCGGCTGAAGGAGCCCAGGGACAGCAGATCGCCCCGCTGCAGCGGTGTGCCGGCGGCGGCGAGATCCCGGGCCAGCCAGATCGCCGCATTGAGCGGATGACCCAGGATGGCGCTGCCCTGGGCGCTGTCCAGCACGGCCCCCGTGCCGTCCCGTACCGACACAGTCATTGACGCGAGCGCCTCCGCCCGGAGACCGCCCGACCGGGCCGGCACGGGCGTCCCCTGCACGCCAAGACGCGCGCCCACATTCACCAGGGCCAGCATCGGCCCACTCAGTGCGCCCGGATCGCCGACCATCAGATCCGGCAACTCCACGAACGGGATCACCGCGGAGAGGGCCTGCAAGGCCGCGTCGGGCGATCCGGCCCGCGCCAGTGCATGAGGATCGGCCACTTCCACCAGCAGGTCCGCCTCGAAGACCGGGCGGATACCGAACGCGGCCGGCACCTGGGCACCGTCGGGTAGCAGACCGGCACGGAACAGGCGACCCCGCAGCGGGGCCCCGTAGCCGAAGCGCTGCTGTACCGCCGGGTTGGTGAGCCCCGCCTTGTGCCCGACCGGTGCTCCCCAGGCCTGGGCCAGGAAGCGCACCACCTTGTCCCGTCCGCACAGACCGTCCTCCATGCGCGTGAGACCGGGCACCGCGTGTACGGGGGTTCGGTTCACGATGGCGGCTGCCACCGCAGCGGCCTCCACGTCAGCAGGACATTCCGCGCGGGCGCCGGACACCAGCAGCGCGCCCATCAGTACGCCGGCCCGCCAGCGCGAGGACCCCCGGCACATCTCAGCGCGCCAGCGGGTAGAAAAGCTGCTCATTGCCGATCTTGTAGGCAGCGATGGCTCGGCGTCCGTCGGCGGAGGTCAGCCAGTCCATGAAGCGCAGCGCCGCCGCCCGCTTGACGTGGGGATGCCTGGCGGGATTGACGAGGATCACGCCGTAGGGGTTGTACAACTGCGGATCGCCGGCGAACAGGATGCCCAGATCCTGACGGTTCCGGAAGCTGGCCCAGGTGCCCCGGTCGCTGAGGGTATAGGCGCCCAGGCCTGCCGCCATGTTGAGCGTCGGACCCATGCCGGCGCCGGCCTCCTTGTACCAGCCCTGGCCCCTGGGATCGACCCCGGCCGCCTTCCAGAAGCGCAGCTCGGCCGCATGGGTACCGCTGCGGTCGCCGCGGGAGATCCAGGTTGCCCCCTGACTGCCAATCCGTGCAAAGGCGTCCGAAGCATCCCTGGCACGCTTCACGCCGGCCGGATCGGCGGCCGGACCGATGACTACGAAGTCGTTGTACATCACATCGCGTCGGTCGACGCCGTAGCCGTCGGCAACGAACTTGTCCTCGGCCGGGCGATCATGGACCAGGACCACGTCCGCATCGCCCCGCCGCCCCACGTCGAGGGCCTGCCCCGTGCCCAGGGCCACGACCCTGACGGCGATGCCGGAGTCCTTTTCGAAGATGGGCAGGATGAAGTTGAAGAGACCGGATTGCTCCGTCGACGTCGTCGACGCCACCACGATGCTTTCACCGGCCTGGACCGCTGCCGTGGACACCGCCAGTCCCAGCAGGACCGAACGGAAAAATTTCAGAAGGCCATGCGCCATGGCAGCTCTCCCTGGATGTAAAGACGTGCCGCCGGGCTGGCGGGACGCGCGAAGAAACGTTGGACCGGCGCATGTTCGCACACGCGACCGGCGTCCATGAAGACCACATCGTCGGCCAGCCGGGTGGCCTGACCGAGGTTGTGGGTGGTCATGAGTATGCGCGTGCCGTCCGTACGGATCTCGCGCACGATGCGCTCGATGGCCTCCACGGACGAGGGGTCGAGGCTGGCAGTGGGTTCGTCGAGCAACAGCAGTTGGGGGCGGGTCACCCACGCCCGCGCCAGCGCCAGCCGCTGCCGCTCGCCGCCGGAGAGCCCCCGTGCGCTGTCCGTCAGGCGGTGGGCCAGACCGACCCGCTCCAGCACCGCAGCGGCCCGGCGGCGACGCTCGGTCGCAGCGATTCCACGCGGTGTGAGGGCCAGCGCCACATTGCCCAGGATCGAATCGCGGAACATGCGCGGCTGCTGGAAGACCATGGATACCCCGGCACCCGGCGTCGCTGCGCCGTTCCAGTCGATCAGCCCCGCGTCGGGTCGAAGCAATCCGCACACGTGCCGCAGCAGGACGCTCTTGCCGGCACCGTTCGGTCCCAGCAGGACGGTGATGCCCTCGCCGTCCAGGCGCAGGTTCAGGCCGTCGAGGATCGTGCGCGGCCCCGCCCGCCATACGAGGTCGCTCACCGTCAGCGCAAACATCGGCGGACGTCCTCAGGCATAGCGCCGGAATGCCCAGGTGCGCAGCATATAGGCGGCAGCATTGATGAGAAGGATGACCGCCAGCAGGACGACGCCCAGGGCCAGCGCGAGGGGCAGGTCACCCTTGCTGGTCTCCAGGGCGATCGCCGTAGTCATGACGCGGGTCGACCGGTCGATGTTGCCGCCAACGATCATCACTGCGCCCACTTCGGACATGGCCCGTCCGAGCCCGGCGAGCACGGCCACCAGCAGGGAATGCCGGCAGTCGTGCAACAGCAGGGTCACGCTGTCGATCCAGCGAAAACGCATGGCCGCGAGCTCTTCGGCGTAATCCCGCCAGGCATCCTCCACCACCTGGCGGGCGATGGCGGCCATCAGCGGGATGACCAGGAGGGTCTGGGCGATCACCATGGCCACCGGGGAATACATCAGCCCAAGATGACCGAAGGGGCCGGAGCGGGACAGGGCCAGATAGACGACCACGCCCACCACCACAGAGGGTAAGCCCATGCAAGCGTTGAGGAAGATGACCAGTGCCTGACGCCCCGGAAAACGTCCCACCCCCAAACATGCGCCAAGCGGCAGGCCGACGAGCGTACCCGCCAGCACCGCCAGGCCACTGACCCGCAGCGACAGGACGACGATGTCCACGACCTGCCTGTCGAAACCGGTCAGCAATTGAAAGGCTTCGAGAAACGCCTGCCCCATCCCGCTCATCCAGGTGCGTGCGCCCTCATCCACCGCCCCGACGCATGGCCAGATCGATGCGATGCAGCAAGGTTCGCCGTTCCGCACCATTGCCCGCAAGAAAGCGCAGATGCGCGGCCAGGGCCGGCAGGCGGATCATTCCGATGACCCGATCCGGCAGCGGTGTCAGGGACACATCCAGCACCGCCCCGTCGCCTTCCACACGAAAGCGACCGGCGGTGACAGTGATCGTCCGATCCGTCTCGGCGAGCCGCAGCGCCCGTTCGAACTCCGTCATGCTGATGCTCATCTCGCGGGAAAAACCCTCCGGCGCAAGAACGTTCTCGACCATGCGATCCTTCAGCCCCCGGCGATGGGCGGCCAGATGGCGAGTTCGTCCCCCTCGGCGAGCACGTGACTGCGCCGTGCGTTCGGCTCGATGTAATGGCCGTTGACCAGCACCAGATGAGCGCTGCGCTCGGGAATCCGGTAGCGGTCGATCAGATCGCCCACCGTCGTCCCGGGCGCCAGGTCCAACTCGACCCGGTTGCTGCGCCGCTCGGCCGGCAGATAGTCGGCGAGCGACGCGAACAGCTTGAACGCAATCTTCATGCGAAGGCTGCGACGGGCTGATGACGGGCGATGGCGTCGGACTGGGTCGCCGCCAGATACGCTTCGAAGAAGCGCTGCGGCGCGTGCAGCAGGACGTCCTTCCAGGGGCCCAGCCGCAAACGACCCTGAATCATGCCGCGCAGGGCACCCACATGCTGGGTCATGCCAATGGAGGTGGCGCCGATCAGGACGTCTTCCTTGAACTGCAGGCTCAGGTAGCGGAACGCCACCTCGTCCACCTGCTCCACCCCCTGCCCTTCCGGATCGCCCCACCACTGGCCGAAGGACGTGGAGATAAGCCCCAGGGTGTCGAGTACGTTGATGGCCAGCACGCCGGTCAGCCGCGCCTGACCGCCGGCCATGTTGATGGCGGCCACCCGCGCCTGGTCTGCCGCATTGGGCTGGATGGCGGAGACCAGGTGGGCGCCGGTGAACAGATCCGGAGCCTCGGCCACATCGCCCGCTGCAAAGATGCCGGGCACCGAGGTCTCCATGCGTGCGTCGACGAGGACGCCCTTGGCTACGTGAACCGGAGTCGCTTCGAGGAAAGAGACGTTCGGCGCGACACCTGCCGCCACGATGACCAGATCGCAGGGCAGCTTGTCACCGGTGGACAGGCTCACCAGCAGCGGCGCACCGTGACCGTCTCCATGGTCGATCCGTTCGACCCCGGCCGAAGTCACCACCCGGATGCCCTGGTTCTCGACCCAGCGCTTGATCATGCCGCCTGCCTGGGGCGTCATCATCCGCGGCACCATCCGGTCGCCCATTTCCACCACGGTCAGCTGCACGCCCCGTTTGGCCAGGGCTTCCATGATGATGCACCCGATGAAGCCCGCCCCCAGCTGAAGGACACGGGAGCCCGGCTTGGCCAGTCGGGCAATCGCGCGAGCGTCCTCCAGGGTCCAGCAGGTCTGGACTTCCGGCAGATCGACACCCGGGATCGGTGGCCGCACCGGATGAGAACCGGTCGCCACCAGCAGACGGTCGTAATGTTCGAAATGGCCATCGGCGAAGAGCACCCGTCGATCCGCCACATCGAGGGCCACCGCACGGCCACTCAGTTGCCGGACGCCAAGCGCGTCGAAATGCCCCGGCGTCTTGCGCAGCCAGGTGCCGGGCTCTTCGATGTTGCCTTCCAGCAGATAGGGAATGGCCATGCGGGAGTACGGTGGTTCGTTCTCGCTGCCGACCATCACGATCTCACCACGGGGGTCGGCCTTGCGCAGCGCTTCGACGGCGACGACGCCGGCCGGGCCGTTACCCAGAATCAGGTGTTTCATGGGGAATTCCTTCCGCTCGTGCACAGACGCGCGCTCGCCTTTTGGCAAGCGGCGCTGCGATGTATACGTGAAAAGGCCTCTCCCGCCCGGCGGGGCGGGAGAGCCAGAACCTGGAGATGCTGCGGCTTACAGGCCCAGGCGCTCCAGGGTCGACGCCGTCGGGACGCCTTCCTCGCTCCAGCCGCGCAGGGCGTAGTACTCGGGCAGCATCTTGTCGATGCCGCTGACGAGCCCCTTGGCCGGACCGGAATCCGCGGCTTCCGTCTTCAGGCGCGGGGGCAGGTCGTCGTCCTTGTGGGTCAGACCGGCCGCCAGGTTGAACATGCGCTCCATGTTCCAGATGCGCTCGCCCATGGCATTGAGCTTGTCCATGGACCAATCACCCTCGCAGGCCGCCTGGACCTGGGGCTGCACATCGGCCACCGTCCAGGCAAAGGACGTGAAGACACAGATGCCCGAGGCGTCGAACACCGCGGTGGCGTCCTGGAAGGCCTTGACGAGTTCGGGTTTGCCCTCCGTGGTGAGCGGATCGGTCTTGACCGGAATGCCCAGCACTTCCGACGCCACGGTGTAGGAACGCAGATGGCAGGCGCCCCGGTTGGACGTGGCGTAGGTCAGGCCCATGCCCTGGATGCCGCGCGCGTCATAGGCGGGGAATTCCTGCCCCTTGACGGTCATGGACAATTCGGGATGGCCATACTTGGTGCACAGGCGCTTGGAGCCGAGACCGATCTCCTTGCCAAAGCCTTCGCCCTTCGCGGTGATCTCCGCCAGGTGCGCCAGGGCGGCGGCCGACCCGAACGGTGCCTCGACGCCCAGTTGCTCTTTGGTCAGGAGCCCCATTTCGAAGAGCTCCATCACGGCGCCGATGGTCGCCCCAAAGGAAATCGGATCCATGCCCTGCTCGTTGCACAGCAGGTTGGCGTACTGGAGCGCTTCCAGATCACCCACTCCGTTGGCGGCACCCAGTGCCCACGCGGCCTCGTATTCCAGCCCGCCGGAAGCACCCCAGTACTTGGGATTGTTCACCACCGTGAAGTGACCCTTGTCGATTTCGGAAATGCGCCCGCAGGCGATGGTGCATCCGAAGCAGGCCGCATTGGTCACCAGATGCGGTTTGCCGTCCGTGGGACGTTTTTCGTGCATCGCTTCGGCGGAGATCTTGCCCGCGTCCTCGAACTGGACGTTGCGATGGTTGCGCGTGGGCAGCGCACCGATCTCGTTGATGACGTTCATCAGCACCTGGGTGCCGTACTTGGGAAGCCCCTGACCCGTCACGGCGTTGTCCGCGAGGATCTTCTTCTTTTCGGCCGTGATCTTCAGGAAGGCCTTCATGTCCTTGATGCCCGACACCCCCTGGGTACCGCGCAAGGCGACCGCCTTGAGGTTCTTGGAGCCCATCACGGCGCCAACGCCGGAGCGTCCGGCCGCCCGGTGCAGGTCATTGACGATGCACGAGAACAGCACCTGATTCTCGCCGGCCAGACCGATGGATGACACACGCACCAGCGGATCCTGATGGGCATGCTTGATCATCTCCTCGGTTTCCCAGCAGCTCTTGCCCCACAGATGGCTGGCGTCCCGCAACTCGGCCTTGTCGTTCTCGACATACAGGTACACGGGCTTGGGCGAGCGTCCTTCGAAGATGATCATGTCCCAACCGGCAAACTTCATCTCCGCGCCAAAGAAGCCGCCGGAGTTGGAGCAGGCGATGGCATTGGTCAGGGGGCCCTTCGTCACCACCGTATATCGGCCGCCCGTGGAGGCGACCGTACCGGTCAGCGGGCCGGTGGACATGATCATCTTGTTCTCGGGAGAGAGCGGATCGACTTTGGGATCGATTTCCGAGACCAGGTATTTGGTGGCGAGGCCACGGGAGCCGAGGTACTCGTCGGCCCATGCCATGTTCAGCGGTTCTTCCTTGCAGGTGCCAGCGGTCAGGTTGACGCGCAGGATCTTTCTGTTCCAGCCCATGATGCGTCTCCTTCCTTATTCCGTCACGGCCGTATTGGCCTTTGCCGCCCAGGCCCGCATGCGATCCAGACCGGTCCAGTCCGCATCGATGTAGGTGATGGCCCCCGTCGGACAGGCCGACGCACAGGCCGGATCGCCGCCACACAGGTCGCACTTCTGGACCTTGCCGGTTTCCTGGTTGTAATTGACGGTACCAAAGGGGCACGAGATGGTGCAGACCTTGCACCCTACACAGACATCCTCATGGACTTCCTTCGCGCCGGTCGTGCCGTTGACGCGGATCGCGTCCACCGGACAGGCGTTCAGACACCACGCTTCGGTACATTGGGTGCAGGTGTATGGCACCTTGCGACCCTCCGTCTCGAAGCTGAAGACCTTGATGCGGGACTTGGACGGATTGATGATCCCCGTATGCTCGACCGAACACGCCATTTCACACTGCAGGCAACCGGTACATTTCTTGGGATCAATGTGCAGTGATTTCCACATTGAAAACTTCCTCCGTGATGATGGTGCTACGTGCCGGGCGGTGCGATCACATGTGGATCGGAGCTCACTTCGAGGTGGCATGTACTGCCGCCGACAAGGGGTTTCTCCCACCGGGCGCACGTCCACACCGGTAGGCGCGGCGTGCGTCGATATATTGAAGAATATCGTGGGAGGAGTGCTTGTCAATGCGCGCCGCACCATGGGCTGCGCCGATTCACGATCCGGACGGATATGGGATACTCCGGCCCGACATGCGGCGACGTGCCGCGCTGACGAAGGACTACCACAATGTCCCAAGATTCTGGCTGTGCTGCCCCGTCTTCCTCGCCTGCATCCCTGACGGTCGATGCGGCCCGGCGCCTCATCTTTGACCGCCTGACGCCCGTCGGCGGTTACGAGCGCATCGCCCTCCGCGCCGCCCTGGGCCGGATTCTGGCCGAACCGGTGATCGCCCCGTGCAACGTGCCTGCCCACGACAACTCGGCCATGGACGGCTACGCCATTCGAGCTGACGATCTCCCGGAAAGTGGTGAGGCATCCTTCCAGGTGGTTGGAACGGCCTACGCGGGGCGTGGATTTTCGGGCATCGTCGGCGCGGGACAGGCGGTCCGCATCATGACCGGCGCGGTCGTGCCGATGGGCGCGGACACCATCGTCGTCCAGGAGATCGTGCAGACGGACGGCGACCGGGTCGTCGTGCCGCCCGGTCAGCGGCGCGGCCAGAATCTGCGTCGCGCGGGGGAGGATCTGGCGCTCGGGGCCATCGCCCTGCCCGCGGGCAAGCGCCTGGGGCCGGCCGAACTGGGGCTGGTGGCCTCTCTGGGCATCGCCGAGGTCAGCGTGACACGGCGCCTGCGGGTGGCCTTCTTCTCGACCGGCGACGAACTGGCGAGCATCGGCCGGCCGCTGGCACCCGGTGAAGTCTATGACTCGAACCGCTATACCCTCTTCGGCGCCCTCACCCGCCTCGGATGCGACCTGCTGGACATGGGCGTGATCCGGGACGAGCCTGAGTCCATGGAGACCGCCTTCCGGGAAGCGGCCCGGCACGCGGACGTGATCATCACGACGGGCGGCGTTTCGGTGGGCGAAGCCGACTTCATCCGCGACCTGATGGCGCGTCTGGGCGAGGTGAGCTTCTGGAAACTGGAGATCAAGCCGGGCCGCCCCATGGCCTTCGGCCGGCTGGGTTCGGCCTGGATGTTCGGACTGCCGGGCAATCCGGTCGCGGTGATGGTCACCTTCTATCAATTCGTGCAGGACGCCCTGCTTCATCTCGGCGGACTCACGCCGCTCCCTGAGCGTCCGCTGGTGCCGGCGGAATGCGCCGATGCCATCCGCAAGCAGCCGGGGCGGCGGGAATTCCTGCGCGGACGCCTCAGCCGTGAGGACGGCATCTGGAAGGTGCGTCTGAGCGGTGCGCAGGGCTCAGGCATCCTGCGCTCCATGTCTGAAGCCAATTGTTTCATCGTGCTGGAAGAGACCCGCGGTAATGTCGCACCGGGCGATGCGGTCTCGGTCCAGCTCTTCGACGGATTGATCTGAGCAGACACGGCCGGTCCGCCGCCCGCTTTGACCGGCATGCGTGACACGGCACAAAAAAAGCCGACCGGCGAACCGGTCGGCTTTTTTCAGTCGGACGACCGGATTACTTGGTCAGTGCCGACTTGATCTGCTCGAGGGTGCTGGGATCCTCGATGGTGGTCAGATCGCCCGGATCGCGGCCTTCCGCCAGCGCCTGGATGGAGCGGCGCAGCATCTTGCCGGAGCGGGTCTTGGGCAGGCCGGAGATGAAGTGCACGCGGGCCGGGCGGGCAATGGCGCCGAGGCTGCCGTCCACGATCTTCATCACAGCCTTTTCCAGCTCCACGACCTTCTCGGGCGTATCGACGCTGGCCGGATCCTTGACCACGGCGAAGGCCATGGGCATCTGACCCTTGAGCTGATCCGCCACGCCCACCACCGCCACCTCGGCAATGGCGGAATGGGACTGGATCGCCTCCTCGATCTCGCGCGTGCCGAGACGGTGACCAGCCACGTTGATCACGTCGTCGGTACGGCCGAGGATCTTGTAGTAACCCGCGTCGTCCTTGATGCCCCAGTCGAAGGACGAGTAGACCAGCGGCTCCTGGAACAGGGAGAAGTAGGTGGACACGAAACGCTTATCGTCACCCCACACCGTGGTGAGGCAGCCCGGCGGCAGCGGCGGCACCACGCCGACGATGCCCTTCTCGTTGGGGCCGCATTCTGAGCCGTCGTCCCGGAACAGGCGCACGTCGTAGCCGTACACCGGGAAGCCGGGGGAGCCGAGCTGGACCTCCTGGCGCTCGACACCGGGCATCAGGGACAGCATGGCCCAGCCGGTTTCGGTCTGCCAGTAGTGGTCGATAACCTGGATCCCCAGCTCGTCCATCATCCACTGGTGGGAGGTCTCGTCCATCGGCTCGCCGGCACAGTACAGGGCGCGCAGCTTGGAGAGGTCGTACTTCTTGAGGAAGGCCGGATCCTGCTTCTTCAGCACGCGGATGGCGGTGGGTGCGCTGAACATCACGGTGACGTCCTGCTCCTGGCAGATCTTCCACCAGATGCCGGCGTCGGGACGCAGAGGCGTGCCTTCGTACATGATGGTGGCCATGCCGTTGATCAGCGGGCCGTAGATGATGTAGCTGTGACCCACCACCCAGCCGATGTCGGAGGTGGAGAAGAAGGTTTCGCCGGGATTGCCGCAGTAGATGTGCTTCATGGACGCGGCGAGGGCGACAGCGTAGCCGCCGGTGTCACGCTGCACGCCCTTGGGTTTGCCAGTGGTGCCGGAGGTGTACAGGATGTAGCTGGGCTCGGAGGATTCCATCCAGGTCACGGGCACCTGTGCGTCCAGGTGCTTCTCGCGCAGCGCAGCGTAGTCCACATCGCGACCGGCCACCACGGCCATGTTGGGGTCGAGGTTGCGGTTGACCATCAGCACCTTGGCAGGCTTGTGTTCGGCCAGGTTGATGGCTTCGTCCAACAGGTGCTTGTAGGGCACCGGACGGCCGCCACGCATGCCGGCATCGGCGGAGACGATCACCGTGGGCTTGGCATCGTCGATGCGGGTGGCCAGCGAATGGGACGCGAAGCCGCCGAAAACCACCGAGTGGATGGCACCGATGCGGGTGCAGGCCAGCATCGCGAAGCAGGCTTCGGCGATCATCGGCATGTAGATCAGGACGCGATCGCCCTTCTTGACGCCGAGATCCTGATAGATCGCCGCCATGCGCATGACCTCGGTGCGCAGTTCGGCAAAGCTGTAGACCTTTTCCTCGTCGGTTTCGGTGGAGATATAAACCAACGCCTTGCGGTCCGGGTGGGACTCGGCGTGGCGATCAACGGCGTTGTAGCAGAGGTTGGTCTCACCGCCCACGAACCACTTGACGAAGGGCGGGTTGGAAAAGTCGTAGATCTGGGACGGCTGCTTGTTCCAGTGGATCAGTTGAGCCTGTTCGCCCCAGAAACCATCCCGATCCTCGATGGAGCGCTTGTGAAATTCCTTGTAAGAAGCCATGGGTTTCCTCTCCCTTTGTTCGTATCGTGAAAGCACTGCATGCCGGGGCGGTACGCGGATGCGTCCGTCACCTTATCCGTTGTTGTGGAAGCCAGCCACCAGCCCGGTGTCTGCAGCGCGTGCGAGGGAGGCAAGCGGCAGCCCGGAGCGGAATTCGGATTCTATCAATTCCAGCAGCGGCAAGAGTGTCCGGATCGCATCGGGCAGCTGACCGCGCACGTCCGTCGCGTTGCCGGCCCTGACGCGCTGGAGCAATGCGTCGATGCTGACCGGCGGCCGCGCGGCTGCCTTCTGCGCGACGGAGGCTTCGGTGACCTCACCGTGAGGCCCGATAACCCGGTCGCCGCCGAGGGTCCGACCGGTCGAAAGTCGCTGCAGCGCATCCGCAATGAGGTGACTGACCGTGGTCCGCCCATCCGGCGAGTTGGCGGCAATCCCAACTGTCAGATGGATATGGATACGCTCTTCCCGATAGGTCATCACCATGTGGTTGATGGCCTGGCGCAGGCGGAAGGCAAAGGCTGCCACGCCGTCGATGTCCGTGTTCGGCGACACCACGGCAAATCGTGCCGTGGCCAGCTCTGCGACGGTGTCCTCCTGACGCAGCTTGGTGGCCAGGATGCGCGACAGCTTGCGGTGGATGAGCTGGGCCACGTGGGCGCCATACCGGCTCACCAGCGTATCGAACCCGTCGATCTCGATGACCATCACGCTGACATCGGTGTGCCGTCGCGCCGCCAGGGACAGTTCCTGGGCAGCGTGATGGTGCAGGTAGGAGGGCGTCGCCAGCCCGGAGACGGGATCCACGGGGCTCGACGTGGCCAGCGCGGCACGACTTTCTTCCAGGTCCCGCTGGGTGCGGGCCAGTTGGGTGAGCGCTTCGAGGCGGGCGAGCAGTTCGACGGTGGAGATGCTCTTGGAAATGAAGTCGGTGGCGCCGGCGCTCTTGGCCTTCACGCGCACTTCGGGCTCGTCGTCGCCCGATATGACCGCCACCGGCAAGGTGGAGATGCGCGACAGGCGCGAGCCGCGGATGCGCTCCAGCAGCCCGTAACCGTCCAGACGCGGCATGCCGATGTCGGTGATGACCGCCTGGATGGTCGGATCCACCATCAGGGTCTGCCAGCCGTCTTCCCCGTCCGCTTCCTCGCGGACCTCGAAACGCCCCCGCAGGTGCCGGATCAGGGAAGCCCGGACCATGCGGGAGTCGTCGATGATCAGGACCCTGGGCAGGGCCTGATCGCTGTCGTCATTCATGCTGCGCTCGCTGTGAGGGGTGTCCTCATGCGCTAACGGCAATCACCGTGCGGCCCTTGACCCGCCCCGCGATGAAATCGTCGAACACCCCCGGCAGATCTGCAAAAGGCACCGTGCGGGACATGGACTCGAGATGACGCGGGCGCAGGTCGGTGGCCAGCCGATCCCAGACCCGCGTGCGCGTCGGGAAGCCCATGTAGCCGGAATCCACCCCCAGCAGACTCACGCCGCGCAGGATGAAGGGGAAGACCGTGGTGTTCAGGCTGATGCTCTGGGCGTTGCCGATGCTCGCCACGGTGCCGGCCTGTTTCATGGTGGACAGCACCCAGGCGAGGATGTCGCCCCCCACGTTGTCCACCGCGCCGGCCCACAGGCCCGCGTCCAGCGGCCGCGTCTTGGCCGGATCGATGGTCGAACGCAGGCGAATCTCGGCCGCACCGAGTTCCCTCAGATAAGCCTCTTCCTCGGCCTTGCCGGTCAGCGCCACCACGTGGTAGCCGAGACCGGCCAGCATGTCGATGGCCAGCCCGCCCACACCGCCGGTGGCGCCCGTGACGATCACCGGACCGTTGTCCGGGCACAGGCCGTTGTCCTCCATGCGCACGATGCCCAGTGCTGCGGTGAAGCCGGCCGTGCCGAGCGCCATGGCATCGAACAGGGAGAGCCCCGCCGGCAGCGGCACCACCCACCCGGCAGGCACCCGCGCGTATTCGGCGTAGCCCCCGTGATGGGCCACGCCGATGTCGAAGCTGGTGGCGATCACCGGATCGCCGGCCTTGAAGCGCGAATCCGCACTGCTCACCACCGTGCCGGACAGGTCGATGCCACCCACACAGGGAAAGCGCCGGATGATCTTGCCGGCACCGGTGGCCGCCAGCGCATCCTTGTAATTGACACTGGAATAGGCCACGCGGATCAGCACTTCGCCGGCGTCGAGCTGATCAACGGTCATACGCTCCATGCGGCTGTCCACCTTGCGCTGCGCGTCCTGGTGGATCACGAAAGCCTGGAAATCGGCGGGAAGAGGGGTGTTCATGCGGTTCTCCTGATATAGCGGGCGGCTGCCCTGGTTATGGTTCTGCGCCGATTATATCGCCCGCCCGGCGGCTGTTTCCGGCCCGCCGTGCGTTGCTCAATGTCGAGCCCCTGCTGCCGTAAATGGGAACATCGCCCCCCAGGAGACCGTCCATGGCCCTGATCACCCGCCCTTTCGAAACCCTTTCCGCTTACGAGGCCTTCTTCGCCCACGAGGAGATGCCGGTGCTCCGGCACACGGTGAAGGAGCTCGATGCCATGCGCGAGCAGGAGGATCATGTCAATGGCCGCGCCGTGGCGGCGCTGGTCCTGAGCGATCCCATGATGACTCTGCGGGTATTGATCCACCTCGAGCAGAACCGGCGGGCCAGCCAGAACCACGACATCACCACCGTGGAGCGGGCCATCATGATGATGGGCATCTCGCCCTTCCTGCGTCGCTTTGCGGACCTGCCCACGATCGAGGCGCAGCTGCACGATCATCCCAAGGCCCTGATCGGTGTCCTGCGGGTCATCAGCCGGGCCCGCCGCGCCGCCAAGTACGCCCGCGACTGGGCCATCGTGCGGCACGACCTGGATGTGGACGAAATCACCGTCGCCGCCCTCCTCCATGAGGTCGCGGAGATCGTCTGCTGGTGCTTCGCCCCGACCCTCACCGACGAGGTCTACGCCATGCAGCGGGCCGACCACAGCCTGCGTTCAGTGGCTGCGCAGCGCCGCGTCTTCAACGTCTCGGCCCAGGATCTGCAGTCCTGCCTGGTTCGGCAATGGCACCTTCCGGAACTGCTGGTCTCGATGATGGACACGCACCAGATCAACAACCCCCGGGTCGCCACGGTCAAGCTCGCGGGCAATCTGGCCCGTCACACTGCCCAGGGCTGGGACAACGCGGCCATCCCGGACGATCTGGCCGCGATCGAGGCGCTGCTGCATGTGGGCCGGGAAACCCTGCTGCATCGCCTCGCGGTGCCCCACGAGGACGCCGACCGCCTGCTCAATGCCGGCGGACAGGCCGCCGGAGCCCTGCCGCCGGAGCAGTCGCCTCAGGCCTGAGCCGCGGCGCGGGATTCCAGCGCCTCCCAGCGCGACAGGGCGGCGTCGATGTCCTTCTCCAGCGCTTCCAGCTGCGCCTTGAGCACAGGCACCTCCTGAGGCGCATCCTTGTAGAGCGTCGGATCACCCAGCCGGGCCTGGACGTCCGCCTGTTGAGTCTCGAGCGCTGCAATGCGGTCCGGCAATCCTTCCAGTTCCCGCTGTTCCTTCCAGCTCAATTTCGCGGGCCGGTCCGGTGCTGCTTCCTTACGCGGCGGGGGTGCCGTTTTGGGCGTCGCGGGCACAACTGGGGCGACGGCCGGTACGGCGGCCGGACGCGTACGCAGCCAGTCCTCGTACCCGCCTGCATATTCCTTCCAGTCGCCCTCCCCTTCCGCGGCGATGACCTGGGTCACCACGTTGTCGAGGAAGGCCCGGTCGTGGCTCACCAGGAAGACCGTGCCGTCGTAGCGGGCCAGCAGGTCTTCCAGCAGGTCCAGCGTCTCGATGTCCAGGTCGTTGGTCGGTTCGTCCAGCACCATCACGTTGGCCGGGCGGGCGAACAGGCGGGCCAGCAGCAGGCGGTTGCGCTCGCCGCCGGACAGGGATTTGACCGGTGATCGGGCGCGGGCCGGCGAGAACAGGAAGTCCCCCAGATAGCCGATGACGTGGGTGCGATGCCCGCCGATCTCCACGTAGTCCGAACCCGGACTGATGACCTCGGTCAGCGGCGCCTCCGGGTCGAGCTGGGCGCGCAGCTGGTCGAAATAGGCCACGGTCTGACGGGTGCCGCGGCGGACGCGGCCTTCGTCGGGCTCGATCTCCCCCAGGATCAGCTTGAGCAGCGTCGTCTTGCCGGCGCCATTGGGACCGATCAGGCCGATGCGGTCGCCCCGCAGGATGCGCGTGGAGAAATGGCGCGCCACCCAGCGTTCACCGAAGCGTTTGCCCACGTCCTCCAGCTCGGCCACCATCTGCCCGCTGCTTTCGCCACGATCCACCGCCAGCCTGACGTTGCCCAGGCGATCACGGCGCTCACCGCGCTCCCGGCGCAGGGCCTCCAGGCGCCGCACGCGCCCCTCGTTGCGGGTCCGGCGGGCCTCGACGCCCTTGCGGATCCACACTTCTTCCTGGGCCAGCAGCTTGTCGAAGCGGGCGTTGGCCTTCTCCTCGGCGTCGAGCTGATCGGCCTTGCGGACCTGGTAGTCGGCGTAGCGGCCGGGAAAACTCGACAGCAGCCCGCGATCCAGTTCCACGATGCGCGTGGCCACGTGGTCCAGGAAGACCCGGTCGTGAGTGATCACCACCACGGCACCGGGAAACTCCCGGATCAGCGCTTCCAGCCACAGGATGCCGTCGATGTCCAGGTGGTTGGTTGGTTCGTCCAGCAGCAGCACTTCCGGTTCGCCCACCAGCGCGCGGGCCAGAGCCACCCGCTTGATGCCGCCGCCGGAGAGGCTGCCAACCGGCGCGTCACCAGCGAGCCGCAGCGTGCCGAGGATCTGCTCGACGCGTTGTTCCAGGCGCCAGGCCTGGGCGTCCTCGACGCGATGCTGGACGGCCTCCAGGTGCGCCAGCGCAGCGTCGCTGGCCTCGTCGGCGACGGCCAGCATGGCCGCGTGGTAATCGACCAGCAATTGGGCCACGTCACCGAGGCCTTCGGCCACCGCCGCGAAAACGCTCAGGTCCAGGGAAAAATCGGCTTCCTGCGGCACATAGGCGATGCGCACGCCGGGCTGCCGCCAGACGCGGCCATCGTCCAGGGTGGCCTGTCCGGCCAGGGCCTTGAGCAGGCTGGACTTGCCGCTGCCGTTGCGGCCGATCAGGGCGACCCGCTCGCCGGCGTCGAGTTGAAAGTCGGCCTTGTCGAGCAGGGCCACGTGGCCGAAGGCCAGGCAGGCATCGTCCAGAGTGAGGAGCGGCATGAATCGGTCCGCGAACGCGGTCAGGGCAGTGACGAGAGGCGGATTCTACCGCGGGCACGCGATGCGGCCTGTCCGGGATACGTCAGTCGTGTTGGCATGTTTGATGCGTCACACCCCTCGATACAGCAGGTGTTGACGGATTTGCGACGAATCTATTTAATAGCAATCATTCTCATTCTCGAATCAGCGACCGAGGTGTGTGCATGAGTCCAGCCCTGTCCCCGTCTTCCCAGACCACGAACGACGACGCGCGCCGCGAATCCGCATCGCCGGTCACCTTGCGCAGCGCCGACCTGCTCCAGGATCGGGGATGCGTGCTCATCGAACACCAAGGCATGGTCTACGCCCTGCGTGCGACCCGCGCCGGAAAGCTGATCCTGACAAAATGATCTTCGTCGCCCCTTCGCGCCAGCCGGGCGCCTTCTCCACCCGGCCCATGTCCCTCCTGGGCGTCGCCGCATTGCTCGCCACCGGGCTTGCCGGCTCCCTGGGATCCCTCTTCCTGGTCCTGCATTTCTACGCCAGCTGAATCCTGGAGCGCCCTCGCCATGTACGTCTGTGTCTGTCGAGCGATCACCGAACGCCATATCACCGAAGCCGTCAATGACGGCGCGCGGCGCCTGCGCGATCTGCGCCGTGATCTGGGGGTCACGGAAGAGTGCGGCCGCTGTGCCCGCTGCGCCCATGCCTGCCTCAAGGAGGCCATTGATCAAATCGGTCCGGTCTCTATACTCTCGGGATGTCGGACTGAATCAACCTATTCCCTATCCCAGGAGGCCGCATGAAAGGCGACAAGAAAGTGCTGCAGCACCTCAACAAGCAGCTCACCATCGAACTGACGGCCATCAACCAGTACTTCCTGCATGCGCGCATGTACAAGAACTGGGGGCTCGGCAAGCTGGGCAAGCATGAGTACGAAGAATCCATCGAGGAAATGAAGCATGCGGACGCCCTGATCGAACGCATTCTGTTCCTCGAAGGCCTGCCCAACCTTCAAAACCTGAACAAGCTGCTGATCGGCGAAAACGTGCCGGAGTGTCTGCAAGGGGATCTGAAGCTCGAACTGGGCGGCCAGGCAGAGCTCAAGGAAGCCATCGCATACTGTGAGACGGTGCGCGACTATGTGAGCCGCGAGCTCTTCGAGTCCATCCTCGAAGACACCGAGGAACACATCGATTACCTGGAAACCCAGATTGAGCTCATCGACAAGGTCGGTCTGCAGAATTATCTGCAATCCCAGATGGACGTGCCGTCCTGAGCGAGTCGGTCTCGGTAGACGCCAGAAAGCCCGCGCAAGCGGGCTTTTTCATGAACACGTAGCGGCGCTGCGGCGCATGTCCGGCGTCGGCTGGCTTCAGGGCGCGACGTGCACCGGCCGGGTGAGCGACTTCTCCTCGCAGTTCAGGCCGGGTCCTTCCCGGTCGATCACGAGAAAATCGCAGACTTCATCCAGGGTGAGCAGCGGGTGATGCCACACACCAGGGGCAAAATTGACACCCTGCCCGTCCGCGGCCAGAAAGACCCGCAGTCGGGCCTCGTCCGGCGTGTCGCGGCCGTGCGCCACCACCACCAGATACGGGCGCCCCGACAAGGGAACGAAGGCCTGGCTGCCCAGCGGATGACGTTCCAGCATGCTGACGGGAAACGGCATCGGTCGCGGCTGGCCCCGGAAAATCGAGACGATGGCCCGCCCGTCGGCACCGGGCTCGATGCGGGCCAGATCGTGGAAGCGCTCCGCCGTGCCTTCATTGATCAGGATCCGCTGGCGTGCCGATGCAGCCTCGATCACCTCGCCGAAGGGCGCGAAGGCGGCCGACGTGAGCGGTTCCGGACGCAGGACGTCCCTTTCGTCGCCCATCATCGCGTCACCCGCCCCCACAGGCGCAGGCGCGACACGCCGCCGTCCGGAATGATATTGAAACGCACGTGGGTGACCGGCCCGAGCCCGGCGATCCCCTCCCGGAAGACATGCAGGGCATCCATGCCCAGGGGCTGCTCCGGCAGCAGCACCGGCCAGAACATGCTCTGGGTGATGATGGACTGGTCCGTTCCGCCATCCATACGGGCCGCCTGGATCGAGCAGCGGTCCGGAAAATTGCCCTTGAAGTGGGCGGTGTCCACCTCGATCCGGTCCACGACGCCGGGGGCGCCCAGCTGCAGGATGCACCAGTCGTTGCCGGGTTCCCGGCGACGGCGCGTCTCCCAACCGTCGCCCATGTTGATGCCGCGCCCGGGCGCGATCAGATTGGCAGCGGAACCGAAGTGCGCGTCGTTCCAGGCCACCGCCCGCCCACCGTTTTCGAGGGCGACGAGATCGTATTCCCGTTCGGGATCCGACGTGTCGAATACGCCCACCGGCTGGCCGTACACCCGCAGCCGGGCAATGCCGCCGTCCGGATAGATGTTGATGCGCAGATGGCTCCAGGTATCGGAAGACTCGATCTCCAGCAGGTGATGGCTGTTGCCGGTCAGGGAAGTGGACGGCAGGATGCGCGTCCAGCGGGCGCGGACGAGCAGGTCCGGTTCGTCCGATTCGCAGTCGGTGGCGTCGATCGACACTGCCGGCGCGAAATTACCGGTGAAATGGCTGGTATCGATGTCGAAGCCGCGCACGATGCCCCGCCGTCCCAGGCGGACGAGGCTCCAGTCGTAACCAGTGGTGCGCTTGCGGCGGGTCTCCCAGCCGTCCATCCACTTCCCGTTCGCGTCGTACTGACCGGGCACAAAGACCGCGGGCTCCGGATTGAGCATGCGCTCCAGCGGCGCGAAGAATTCGTCGGTGGCAAACAGCGCCCGCGCACCGATCCGGCTGTCGGCCAGATTGACGGAGCGGCGCGCCCAGTCGGGCAGGACGGCCGGTGCGGCGATGCGCGGCGGATCGAAGGAATGGGTCGTCATGCAGGCGCTCTCCAGGGGTGATGCGCAATCCAGTGGCGGGCAATGTCAATGCGGCGGCAGATCCATACGCGGTCATGACGCGCCAGGTGGTCGAGGAATCGTTGCAGGGCGAGGAATCGTCCGGGGCGGCCCAGCAGGCGGCAGTGCATGCCGATGCTCAGCATGGCCGGACGCTCGTCGCCTTCGGCATAGAGGACGTCGAAACTGTCCCGCAGATACTGGAAGAACGGGTCGCCGTGGCTGAAGCCCTGGGGCAGCGCAAAGCGCATGTCGTTGGTGTCCAGGGTGTAGGGCACGATCAGATGCGGCACACGGACGCCATCGCTGCGGGTCACCTGCACCCAGAAGGGCAGATCGTCACCGTAGTAGTCCGAGTCGTAGAGCAGGCGGCCGTCGTCGGCGACGAGGCGGCGGGTGTTGGGCGAGTCGCGCCCGGTATACCAGCCCAGGGGGCGCGTGCCCGTCATGTCCTCGATGACGTCCAGGGCCTGGGCCATGTGGGCACGTTCGGTGGCTTCATCCACATTCTGGTAATGGATCCAGCGCCAGCCATGGCAGGCGATCTCGTGGCCGAGCGCCACGAAGGCGGCGGTCAGCTCCGGATGGCGCTGCAGGGCCATGCCGACCCCGAAGACAGTCAGGGGCAGCCCCCGCCGCTCGAATTCCCGCAGGATGCGCCACACGCCTACCCGCGATCCGTATTCGTAGATCGACTCCATCGACAGGTGGCGGTCCGGATAGGCGGCCGGATTGAACATTTCCGAAAGGAACTGCTCCGAACCGGGATCTCCGTGGAGCACGCAGTTCTCGCCGCCCTCCTCGTAGTTCAGCACGAACTGCACCGCCACACGGGCGCGCCCCGGCCAGTCGGCATGGGGCGGATGGGCGCCATATCCGACGAGATCGCGGGGGTATTCGGAATTGTGTATGGGGCTCATGAGGGCCTCACTCTATACTGCGCCCCACATTTTTTCGTGAGGATCGAAGGATGGAACGCTCGCCCAATAGTCCCTACCGGGACGACATCGTGATCTCCTGGCCGGAACTGCACCGGGACACCCGGCTGCTGTGTCATCAGTTGATGGAAAAAGGCCCCTTCAAGGGCATCATCGCCATCGCCCGCGGCGGCCTGATTCCGGCGGCCCTGGTCGCACGGGAACTGGAGATCCGCCTGATCGACACGATCTGCGCCGCCAGCTACGAAGCCGACAACGACGACACCGCCCAGACCGTGCGCCGGGAGGTGAAGATCCTGAAAGGCATCGAACACGACGGCGACGGCTATCTGCTCATCGATGACCTCGTGGACACCGGCAATACGGCGCGGGTCATCCGCGCCCAGCTGCCCAAGGCCTACTTTGCCACGCTGTACGCCAAGCCCATGGGACGCCAGGTGGTGGACCTGTGTATCAAGGAGTTCAGCCAGGACAAATGGATCTATTTCCCCTGGGACATCGACTACCAGTTCGTGCCACCCATCAAGAAGCATCATCGTCCCGCCTGATCAACGGTAGCCCCCCGCGGCCCAGGCCGCGATCCGTTCGCGTTCAGAGTCGGTCATGCCCGTGACGTTGCCCAGCGGCATGGCCTTAAGCTGCACGGCCTGAGCGAGGATCCGCGGGCCATTGGCGCGGATCGCCTCGGCGCTGTCGAGCAGCACGCCAGCCGGCGCCGCCGGAATCAGTGTCGGCCGGGCCGCATGGCAGCCGGTGCAGCGCGCCACCACGATGGGCTGGATGTCGGCCAGCGAGGCCGCCGGACTGCCGGCCGCCGGCGCCGCGTGCCGGGGCGCCAGTTCGACGAATACGGCCAGCAGCAGCGCGGCACCCAGCGCCGGATACTGCCAGGCCACCTGGCCCTTGTGGCGCAGGTTGAAGAAGTGGCGGATCAGCACGGCCGCCAGCAGGATCATCGCCAGGACCCGCCATGCCTGGGGATGGTTGTATGTGAAGGCGTAGTGATTGGAGATCATGCAGAACAACACCGGCAAGGTCAGGTAGTTGTTGTGCACGCTGCGCTGTTTGGCCCGTTTGCCGTGGATCGGATCGGGCGTCTCGCCCCGCTGCATGGCGGCGACGGTGGTCTTCTGGCCGGGAATGATCCAGAAGAAGACATTGCCGCTCATGGTGGTCGCGATCATGGCGCCCACGTGGAGAAAGGCCGCCCGGCCGGACAGCAGATGGGTGAGGCCCCAGGCCACGGCCACCACGAAGGCGAAATACAGGGCGGCGAACAGCAGCAGGCTGCGATTGATGAGCAGCCGGCACAGACCGTCATACACCAGCCAACCGCCCGCCAGGGTCGCCAGACCGATGCCGATGGCCGCCGCAGGACTCAATGCCGCCTTGGCCGGATCCACCATGTAGGTTGCCGCCTGGGAGTAATACAGCACACCAAGCAGGAAGAATCCGGTGATCCAGGTGGAATAGGACTCCCATTTGAACCAATGCAGTTCTTCAGGCAGATGCTGTGGCGCCACAAGGTATTTCTGCGGATTGTAGAAGCCGCCTCCGTGGACCGCCCACAACTCGCCACCGACGCCCTTGCGGATCAATTCTGGATCGGTCGGTGCCTTGAGGGAATTGTCCAGCCACACAAAATAGAATGAGGAGCCGATCCACGCGATCCCGACAATCAGGTGAAGCCAGCGCAGCAACAGCGACCCCACATCGATCAGATAAGCGGCGTCCATCAGCTTCCCCGGTAGGTGGAATAGGACCAGGGCGACACCAGCAGCGGCACGTGGTAATGCCCCGCCGGATCGGCAATGCCGAACGCCAGGGGCACCCGGTCGAGGAAGGGCGGCTCGGGCAGTGCGACGCCGCGGTTCCGGAAATACTCGGCGACGGCAAAGGCCAGTTCGTACTGTCCCGGGAGCAGGGTCTCCCCGCTCAACAGGGGCGCTTCACTGCGGCCGTCGGAATTCGTCTGCCCGGCAGACAGCAGCGTCCGGCAATCGCCGTCGAGACGGTATAACTGGAAGTGCATGCCGGCGGCCGGAACACCGGCGGCCGTGTCGAGGACATGTGTGGTCAATCGCCCCATGGGACAGCTCCGCGTCGGGAAGGAGGATGGGTCGATTATAAAAAGCCGCGCAGGAAGCGGGACGTATAAAGGCTATCGGACTTTCCAGATGAGCGACCGGACCCGGGGTGCCGAAACGGTGATATATGAAAGCGCGAAAGATCTGTATTCCGCCTGCCGGCTTGATGGGGTACGGGCCGGCTTCGTAAGCTTCGGGCGTCCGTCATATCAAGGGGATCATCATGCCCTCGCGTTTCACGCCCGCCCAGCTGTCCGACCTCGATCGAGCCGATTTCATTGCCGCCATCGGTGGTGTCTTCGAGCATTCACCGTGGGTCATGGCCCGGGCGTGGGAGATGCGTCCCTTTTCAAGCCGGGCAGACCTGGATGCCGCCCTGGTGAAGGTCATTCGTGAAGCCGGACGGGATGAACTGCTCGCCCTGATCGAGGCCCACCCGGAACTCGCCGGAAAGGCAGCGATCCGTGGCGACCTGACGGCCGATTCGGCGCGGGAACAGGCTGGCGCCGGACTCAACGCGTGTTCGCCGGAGGAGTTCGAGTTGATCCAGCGCCTCAATCGGGCCTATCGGGCACGCTTTGGCTGGCCCTTCATCGTCGCCGTGAAGGGCATGACGCGCCACGACATCATCGCGGCCATTGAGCGTCGCCTGCCCCAGACCTCCACCGAGGAGTTTGTCGAAGCCCTGGCGCAGATCCTCCGGATTGCCGGCTTTCGCCTGGACGAACTGCTGACCGACGCCTGACGCGTCGGGTCGGCCCCACGGGGGGCAGATCCGCCCGCCGCCAGCCTAGACCGTGGCAGGCGTTGCGACCTGAGCGGGAACGCGCGTCCCGGCAGCGGCGGGGGCTCCGGTCTTTTCGCGGATGACTTCGATGATCTGGTCACGGAACCAGCGGCATTCCTCGGAATGATGGGCGCGGTCGTGCCACAACAGATAAAAGCGCATTTTCGGAAAATCGAGGGGCGACTCGGAGAAGCACAACTCCCCGAGGGAGCAGCAATACTCCGCAAAGATGCGTGGCGCCGAGAAGATGATGTCGTTCTGCAGCAGGACGTAAGGCACCAGATTGAAATACGGCACGCTGGCCACCACGTTGCGCTTCAGACGCTCCCGCGCCAGCTGCATGTCGATGACGCCCCGCTGCCCCACGGCATAGGGCGTCGGCACCAGGTGTTCGGCATTCAGGTAGTCGTCGACGGACAGGGTGCGCCCGGCCAGGGGATGACTGCGCCGCATCAGGCACACCACATCGTCGTCGAAGAGCGGCGCCAGGCGCAGGTGTTCGGGAGGTTGGGGCCAGTTGCCGATGACCGTATCCAGCTCGCCGGATTCAAGCGCCTTGGCGTAGTCGTAGTCCGGCCCGAAGGAATGCAGGACGACCTGGGAATTGGGTGCCAGCCGGCGCAGACGCGCCACGATGTTGCCGATGAGGATCGCGTTCAGGTAATCGGGGGTTGCGATATTGAAGGTCCGGCGGGACTTCATCGGGTCGAAGCGGATCTGCTGGAGTCCGATGGCCTCGATCTGGGCGAGGGCGACCTTGACCGGCTCCAGCAGCGCCATGCCCCGCTCCGTGGGGGTCATGCCGTTGCGGCTGCGCACCAGCAGCTGGTCCCCGGTGATGTCCCGCAAACGGCGCAGCGCCGTGCTGACGGCGGGCTGCGACTGATTGAGACGCCGCGCCGCATTGGACACGCTGCACTCGGTCAGCAGTGCGTGCAGCACCTGCAGGAGATGTACGTCGATGGATTCCCAGGAGCAAGTCGTGGCCATGATTTCCCTCTGAAACACGCCGTATGGTGATGTTGCAGAGCAAAAATCGCGCCGATGGGTGAATCACGGGAAAAAGGGCATTTCCAGCCGAAAAACCCACATTGGGCGCCCGATTGCGCACCGGGAGGGCGTGCCGGAGGGCCTGACGGCACCATTTCGATGCCTGCCACGCACCGACCGGTCGGATCGTCACGCTGGATCCCGTGGCCCATGAAAAGACGCCGCCGGCGTGGTGCCGGCGGCGTCCTGGGAGTGCTGCGGGCGAAGGCTCAGAAGTGGTATTCGGCGCGGAGCATCGGCGTCTTGGCAAAGGCACCGTTGCCCGCCGCGCCAGTGTGGTCGTTGCCAAACTTGTTGCGCCAGTACTGGTATTCGACGCCGACCTTGAAGGTCTTCGGGCGCGCACCGACCAAGGGGCTCGCGTCATACATGATCTGGCCGTCGAAGTTGGTTTCCGGCTTCGTCGGGCCGCCGAACTCGTTTGCGCCCTTGGCGGCGATGTAGTTCATGAAGCCTTCAAAGGTCAGCGGCAGGGAGCCCAGGGGAATCCCCCAGGCGAGGGTCAGCATGGGATGGGCGTCGTAGCTGTAGCGGCTCGGATGGGTCCGCGGCGCATTGCTTTCCCAGAGCTGCAGCACGCTCAGGTTGAGGAAGCCGGGCACATCGAACATCACGGTCGGGCCAGCCAGGGGCATGCGCTTGCGCGACTGGTAGCTGTCGCCGGACTTGGTGTTGTAATCGAAACCGACGGTGAATCCCAGGCCGCGCACGATGCCGAACTTGAAGGCGTCGGGATTGCCGGCGATCTTGCCGAAATCGAAGGTGTGACGATAGACCACATAGGTTTCCTGGGCCCCGCCACCGTTGTTGAAGGAATCCTTGCTGTCGGAAAGGAGCATGTCCACATTGAGGAAGTTCGTGCCGTACTTGTAGCCGCTCACATGTCCGAGATTGAAGATGTTCTTCTTGATGTCGTCAGGATTGTACGGTTCGGCGAACTTCGTCCCGTAGCGCCAGCCGACATAGGTGTCGCTCCAGTCGGCAGCGTGGGCACAGGAGAGGCCGGCAATCAGCATTGCGCAGCCCAGGGCGGTTTTCTTGACCAGCATGGATGGACCTCCGGAGGTGTTTTCAAGGGGGCTCCCGCGCTGTTTTTGCGACGCAGCAACGAGACGTTGGTCAAACTGTAACAGGAAGTTTTCCACGAAGGCCGAATACCCGATATCCGGAAATGTGTATATCCCGGTCGTTATACGTGCCTGAATATAATGGCCTTATTGTGTCCGATATACCCGTATAGCATGCATCAACTTGAGGCATTCGAACGGTTTTCGCACCGTTTTGAGGCGCGATTTGCGGCGATTTCCGGGGTCACCCCCGGTCACGCCTCGCGCGATCCGGGTGAGTCTTTTCCCGAAAATATTTTCCACTTATAAACCAATGTGTTACCACCTGGCATGACGATTGCTGAAGCTCCGCTCATTCAACCGTCCAGGAGCCCTGTCCATGCCTATCCCCTTCAATGCCGGCCGCCGTCTGGTGCTGGCTGCCGCCATGTCCCTGCTGGCCATGCCCGCATTTGCCGACGCCCCGACGCGGATCAAGTTCACCCTCGACTGGCGCTTTGAAGGACCGGCTGCGCCCTTCCTGTTGGCCAAGGCCAAAGGCTATTTCGCGGCCGAGGGCGTGGACATGGAAATCGACTCCGGATCCGGCTCGGCGGGCGCGGTCACGCGGGTGGCGACCGGCGCGTACGAAATGGGCTTCGCCGACTTCAACGCCCTCGTCGAATACGATGCCAAGACCCCGGGCTCCAAGATCCAGGGTGTTTACATGGTGTACAACGCCACGCCGGCTGCCGTATTCGTGCTCAAGAAGTCGGGCATCACCAAGCCTGCCGATCTGGCTGGCAAGACCCTCGCTGCGCCGATCTTCGACGCGGGCCGCAAGGCCTGGCCGGCCTTTGCCAAATCCAACAAGCTGGCTGTGGATGCCGTCAAGTGGCAGACCGTGGAGCCGGCCCTGCGGGAAACCCTGCTCGCCCGCGGTGACGTGGACGGAATCACCGGCTTCTACTTCACCAGCCTTCTCAACCTGGAGGCCCGCGGCGTCAAGAGCGACGACATCGTGGCGCTCAAATACCCGGACTTCGGCGTTGAGCTGTATGGCAACGCCATCATCGCCAGTCCCAAGCTGATGGCCGAGAATCCCAAGGCGGTTGCCGGGGTGCTGCGCGCCTTCAACAAGGCACTCAAGGAAGTCATCGCCAACCCGGCCGCGGCGATTGCCTACGTCAAGGAACGCGATCCGCTCATCAATGCGGACCTGGAAACCCGGCGCCTCAAGCTGGCGCTCGACTCCAGTGTCGTCACGCCGGAGGTCAAGCTCAATGGACTGGGTGCCGTGACGCCTGAGCGCATGCAACGCTCCATCGCCGAGACCGCCGAAGCCTACGCGCTGCCCAAGGTGCCGACAGCCGCCGATCTGTTCAATCCGAACTTCCTGCCGTCCAAGACGGACCGCACGCTCAAGTAAGCCCTGCGCCGCGGGACGGGCGCACGTGCCCCGTCCCTCCCCTCCTCCACCGGAACTCCCCATGTCGTTCGTCACCTTTGAAGACGTCAGCCTGGCCTATACGCCGGGCGGCGCAAATGCCATCGAGAACGTGAGCCTGAGCATCCGCGAGGGCGAGTTCGTCGCCGTTGTCGGCCCTTCCGGCTGCGGCAAATCCACCCTCATGAAGCTGGTGTCGGGCCTCAAGCCGCCCAGCGCCGGTTACGTCTATGTGGATGGCCGGGAAGTCGGCGGCCCCCTGAAGATCGTCGGCATGGCCTTCCAGGCAGCCAACATGCTGCCCTGGCGCACCACGCTGGACAACGTGATGCTGCCCCTCGAGATCGTTGAGCCTTACCGCAGCCGCCTGCGTCGCGAGCGGGAGACCTTCAAGGCTGACGCGGAAGCCCTGCTGGCACGGGTGGGCCTGGCCGGTTTCGGTCAGAAATATCCCTGGGAACTCTCGGGCGGAATGCAGCAACGTGCCTCCATCTGCCGGGCGCTGATCCATCAGCCCCGTCTCCTGATGCTCGACGAACCCTTCGGCGCGCTCGATGCCTTCACCCGCGAAGAGCTGTGGTGCATGTTGCGTGATCTGTGGCAACAGCAGCCCTTCACGGTGGTGCTGGTGACCCACGATCTGCGGGAGGCGGTGTTCCTTGCGGACACCGTCTACGTGATGAGCAAACGCCCCGGCCGCATCCTGATCCGCAAGGAGATCGATCTGCCCCGCCCGCGTCCGCTGGACGTCACCTACACCGACGCCTTTGCCGGCTACGTGCACGAGCTGCGCGAGCATATCGGCCGCATTCGCGAATCCTGAGGAGCACCCCCATGTCCCTGAAGCAATCCACCCTCGTGAAGAGCGCTCCCTGGCTCCTGACCGCCGTGCTGTTCATCGTCTGGGAACTGATCTGTGTCGGCTTTGCGATCCCTGACTACCTGCTGCCGGCCCCCACGGCGATCTGGGCCTCCGGCCTGGAGAACGCCGCCCCCATCATGATGCACGCCACCCAGACCCTGATGACCACCCTGGCCGGGTTCGCCCTGGCGGTGGTCGTCGGCATGGTCCTGGGCCTGGCGGTCGGCGCCTCGCCGGTGGTGTACAAGGCCACGTACCCGCTGCTGGTCGGATTCAACAGCATCCCCAAGGTGGCCTTCGTGCCCGTGCTGGTGGTGTGGTTCGGCATCGGCACCATCCCGGCGATCCTCACGGCCTTCCTGATCTCCTTCTTCCCGGTGGTGGTGAACGTGGCCACGGGCCTGGCCACCCTGGAGCCGGAGCTGGAGGACGTGTTGCGCTCCCTCGGCGCCCATCGCTGGGACATCATGGTCAAGGTGGGACTGCCCCGCTCCCTGCCCTACTTCTTCGCGTCCCTGAAGGTGGCCATCACGCTCGCTTTCGTCGGTTCCGTGATCTCCGAGACCGTCGCGTCGAATCTGGGAATCGGTTACCTGATGATGTCCGCCAGCTCATCAATGAACATGCCCCTGGTGTTTGCCGGGCTGATCGTGATCGGTGTGATGGGCGTGGTGATGTACGAGCTGTTTGCGCTGCTTGAGCGGAACCTCACCGGCTGGGCCCATCGCACGCCCGGCGCAGCCACCTGAACCCTAAGGCGCCGCACTGGGTGGAAGGGTGAAAGAGGCTCGAAGGGGCCTCTTGCTCCACCACCGGACGGATGATTCATGCACCGGTCCATACCGACCGGCCCCCTCTCAGCGCTGGAACGCAGGCGCGCCGAGCACGTGTGTGGCCACGACACAGCGTTCGTCGCCGAGCACCGTCAGGGCAAAGAGGCGCTCCGCCAGCCCCGTGACACCGCGCAGGCGGAACTCCAGTTCCGGCGTCGCGCGCTCGTCGAGCACCACGCAGTCGGCCTCCTTGCCGACCTCGAAATTCCCGATGAAGGCATCCAGGTACAAGGCTCGGGCACCCGCCAGAGTGGCGAGATACCAGGCGCGCAGGGGCGACAGGGGACGCCGGTGGACCTGGGAGACCTTGTAGGCCTCGTCGAGGGTACGGATCAGGCTGAAGGAACTGCCGCCGCCCACGTCCGTCGCCAGCCCGACCCGCAGCCCGGCCTCCACCGACGCTGCGTGGTCGAAGAAACCGCTGCCCAGAAACAGGTTCGACGTCGGGCAGAAGGCCGCCGCCGTGCCGGTCGCTGCCATCTCGGCACGCTCCGCCCCGGACAGATGGATGCAGTGGCCATAGATCGTGCGCGGACCGAGCAGACCATGGCGCGCATACACGTCGAGATAGTCGCGGCACTCGGGAAACAAGGCCTTGACCCAGGCGATCTCGTCCGGATTCTCGGCCAGATGGGACTGCACATGCAGATCGGGCCGGCTCGCGTAAAGTTCGCCGGCCAGGGCCAGCTGGGCCGATGTCGAGGTGGGCGCAAAACGCGGGGTGATCGTGTAACGCAGGCGCCCGCGCCCATGCCAGCGCTCGATCAGGGCCACACAGTCCCGCTCGGCGTCGGCAACGGTGTCGCACAATTCGGGCGGTGCATGACGGTCCATCATCACCTTGCCCGTCAGCATGCGCAGTTGGCGCGCGTCCGCTTCGGCCATGAAGGCCTCCACCGACGCGGCATGCACCGTAGCAAACACCGACGCGGTCGTGGTGCCGTGCGCCAGCAGGCGGTCGAGGAAATACCGTGCCGTGGCGCGCGCCACCTCCGGGTCGCGGAAGGCCATCTCGGCCGGGAAGGTATAGGTATTCAGCCAGTCCAGGAGCTGCCGGCCAAAGGAGGCGATCACGGCCGACTGGGGATAGTGGCAGTGCGTATCCACCAGTCCCGGCAGGACCAGCCGATCGCCATAGTCGAAACGTTCGGCGGCGGCCAGGCGTTCCGGCGCGATCGCAGACTCCACGGCACGGCGGTGCCCGACGGCAGCCACGCGGCCCTCCACGATCCACAGGGCGCCCTGGGGAAAATGGGCGTAGCTGTGGGGGTCGTCCCCTTCGCCGGGATCGTCGAGGAAATGCAGGATCTGCCCGAGGATCAGGCGGTCCGGAACGGTCCGATGCGTCATGGCGGCCTCTCAGGCGCGATGGTCGGCCAGCTGGCGGGCCAGGCGGTTGTGGTGGGCGATCAGTGGCGGCAGTTCCAGGGGCACGAGCTGACCTTCCCGGACCACCGGCTGGCCATTGATCACCGACACCTTGACTTTCGGCGGCGTGCAGAAGACCAGGGCAGCCACCGGATCGTGAACCGCGGCGCCGGCCAGATCAAGTTCGTCGGTGGGAAAAGCCACCACGTCGCCGCTCATGCCCGGCGCCAGGGCGCCGATATCGTCGCGCCCCAGCACCCGCGCGCCGCCGAGGGTGGCGAGCTCCAGGGCCTGCCGGGCGCTCATGGCCGACGGTCCGTAGCCGACCCGCGCCAGCAGCATCGCCTGACGGGTCTCGCCGAGCAGATGGGCCGCGTCGTTGGACGCGCAGCCGTCGACGCCCAGGCCCACCGGTACGCCCGCGGCGCGCATCGCCGGAATCGGCGCGATGCCCGAGGCGAGGCGCATGTTGGAACAGGGGCAATGGGCCACGCCGGTGCCGGTACGGGCAAAGAGTTCGATCCCCGGTCCGTCCAGCTTGACACAGTGGGCATGCCACACATCGGCGCCGACCCAGCCGAGGGATTCCGCATATTCGGCAGGCGACATGCCGAATTTTTCCCGGCTGTAGGCCACGTCGTTGTCGTTCTCGGCCAGGTGGGTATGCAGCGAGACGCCGTGGCCGCGGGCCAGGATGGCGGCCTCACGCATGAGTTCGCGGCTTACCGAGAATGGCGAACAGGGCGCCACCACGATACGCCGCATGGCGTGCCGTGCGGGATCGTGCCAGGTCTCGATGAGACGCTGAGTGTCCTTCAGGATGGCCGCCTCGTCCTCCACCAGCCGGTCTGGCGGCAGGCCGCCGGCGCTTTCGCCGACACTCATGCTGCCTCGCGCGGCATGGAAGCGCATACCCAGGATCGCGGCAGCCTCGATGGCGTCGTCGAGGCGACTGCCGTTGGGATAGAGGTACAGGTGGTCGCTGGAGGTGGTGCACCCGGAGAGGATCAGCTCCGCCATGGCCGTGAGCGTGGACACCCGGATCATCTCCGGCGTGAGACCCGCCCACAGGGGATACAGCCGCCGCAGCCAGCCGAACAGTTCTGCGTCCTGGGCACCGGGAATGGCCCGTGTCAGGCTCTGGTACATGTGGTGGTGCGTATTCACCAGGCCCGGCAGCGCTACGCACCCGGCAAGGGAGATCACCTCGTCGGCCCCGTCGGGAAGCTGGTCGGACGGTCCGACCGCCTCTACCACGCCATCGCGGATGAAGACGCCGCCCCCGGGAATTTCCCGGCGGGTGGCGTCCTGGGTGACGAGGACTTCGGCGTCCTTCAGCAGCAGGGTGGCCATCGCGGTCAGGGCAGGAAGGATTTGCCGAGGGAGGCCGGCAGGTTGAGCTGAAGCAGGCGCCGGTCCCGGGAGATGAACACCAGCACGATCACGGTCGCCGCGTACGGCAAGGCGGCGAGGAGCTGCACCGGCACGTCCAGACCAAGCCCCTGGGCGTGGAACTGGAGGATCGTCACCCCGCCGAACAGGTAGGCACCGAGGAGCAGACGCAGCGGCTTCCAGGTGGCGAACACCACCAGCGCAACGGCGATCCAGCCCCGCCCGGCGCTCATGTTCTGCACCCACAGGGGCGTATAGACGGTGGACAGATAGGCGCCCGCCAGACCCGCCATGGCGCCGCCGAAGACCACCGCGCCATAACGGATCGCGATCACCGGGTAGCCCACCGCGTGGGCCGCTTCCGGGGATTCACCGACGGCCTTGAGAAGCAGTCCAAGCCGGGTCCTGGCGAGGATCCAGGCCACGCCGGCGAAGGCCGCAAAGGACAGGTACACCACTGCATCCTGATGAAACAGGACTGGCCCGAGCACCGGAATGTCGGCGAGCAACGGAATGTCCACCGGCGCAAGGCCCGGCAGGCTGTAGCTCACGTAATGCTGCCCGATGAAGGCCGACAGGCCGATGCCGAAGATGGTCAACGCCAGCCCGCAGGCCGCCTGGTTGGCAGCCAGGGACAAGGCAAACACGGCGAACAGCAGCGCCGTCGCCATGCCGGCCAGCGCACCGGCCGGCAAGCCCGCCGCCGCACCGCCACCGCTCTCCGCCGCCGCGGCGAAGCCAGCGATCGCCCCGGTGAGCATCATGCCCTCAACCCCCAGGTTGATCACGCCGGTGCGCTCGGCCACCAGTTCGCCCAGCCCCGCAAAGATCAGCGGCGTGGCGGCCGCGATGGCGCCGGCCAGTACAGGCACAAGATGTTCGATCATGGCGGATTACCTCGAAGGACGGCGCAGACGGTTGTCGATGAAGGCATCGGCCCCCAGCAGGAAAAACAGGAGCATGCCCTGGAAGATGCCGGTGATGGCCGCCGGCATCTGCAGACTCACCTGGGCCGCCTCGCCGCCCAGGTAGATCAGGGCCATCAGGGCGCCGGCGAGCACGATCCCGAGCGGATGAAGTCGCCCCAGGTAGGCAACGATGATGGCGGCGTACCCGTAGCCCGGCGAGATGTTGAGGTTGAGCTGACCGACCGGGCCCGCCACCTCACCCACGCCCGCCAGCCCGGCCGTGAGGCCTGACATCGCCAGGCTGAACCACACCGTCTGGCTGGCGGAAAAGCCGGCATAGCGGGCTGCCGCGGGCGCCTGGCCGCCCACTTCCAGCTGGTAGGCCAGGAAGCTGCGGGCATTGAACAGCCAGAACGCCAGCACCGCAACGAGCGTGATGAACACCGAGCTGTTGACCCGCGAGCCTTCCAGCAGGATGCCGAACAGGGCGTTGTCATCGAACATGATGGACTGGGGGAAGTTCATCCCCTCCGGGTCCCGCCAGGGGCCGTTCACCATGTAAGACAGGATGAAGGTCGCCACGTAGGTGAGCATCAGCGTGGTCAGGGTTTCTTCCGCGTTGAAGCGGGTCTTCAGCAGCGCCGGCAACGCGCCCCACAGGGCCCCGCCGATGGCGCCCGCCACCACCATGGCCGGAATCACCCACGCGGAGGTGCTGCCGTTGAAGTGGATCGCGACCCCCCCGCCAAACAGCGCCCCGACGATCAGCTGGCCCTCGGCTCCGATGTTGTAGATGCGCGCCTTGAAGCCGATGGCGAGCCCCTGGGCGATGAGGATCAGCGGACAGGCCTTGATCAGCAGCTCGCTCCATCCGTAGCTGCTGGTCAGGGGCTGGACGAAGAAGACCTCGAAGGATGTGAGCGGTGATTTGTCCAGGGCCCAGAAGAGCAGCGAACCGGTCAGCAGGGTGGCAGCGATGGCGATGAGGGGCGCCGTCCAGCGCATGAGCTGGGACGGTTGGGCACGGGGTTCAAGCAGATGCATGGACGGATTCTCCGGATTGGGCGGCGGTGAACAGTCCGGACATCTGCAGTCCGACCTTCTCCGCGTTGGTCGCGGCCTTGGGCTCCGGTTCGGCGAGCTTGCCGGCCGCCAGCACCGCGATGCGATCGCTGATCTCGAAGAGCTCCTCCAGCTCTTCCGACACCACCAGGATGGCCACGCCGGTGCGTGACAGGTCCAGCAGGGTCTGGCGCAGGAAGGCCGCGGCCCCCACGTCCACGCCCCAGGTGGGCTGGGCGACGATCATCACCTTCGGCGACAGCATGATCTCGCGCCCGACGATGAACTTCTGGAGATTACCGCCGGACAGGGAGCGGGCCGCCGAGGCGGCGCCACCGCAACGCACGTCGAAGCGGGCGATGCACTGCTCGGCGAAGGCGCGGGCCTTGGCGTAACTGACCAGGCCCAGGCGCTTCATGCCCTGCCGGTGGGCCGTGAGCAGCGCGTTGCGGGCCAGCGACAGGGACGGCACCGCACCCCGTCCGAGGCGCTCTTCCGGAACAAAGACGAGCCCCCGATCCCGCCGGCGACCCGCGTCGAGATGCCCGATCGCCGCACCCTCCAAGCAAATCGCGTCGCGCGCCACCGGCGTCTCGCCGGACAGGGCTGCCAGCAACTCGGCCTGTCCGTTGCCGGAGATGCCGGCGATCCCGAGGATCTCGCCTGCGTGGACGGTCAGGCTGATGTCCTTCAAAGACGTGCCGAACGGATCGTCCGACGGCAGGCTGAGACCGCTTACCTGCAGCACCGGGCGGCTTTCGCCGATGAAGGGCGGCGCCTCGCAGACCGGCAGCTCGCGACCGATCATCATGCGCGCCAGGCTGGCGGGCGTCTCGTCCCGCGGCGTCGCGTTGCCCGTCACCTTGCCGCCGCGCATGATCGTCGCGGAATCGCACAAGGCCTTGATCTCGTGGAGCTTGTGGCTGATATAGAGAATCGAGACGCCTTCCGCCGCCAGCGTGCGCAGGGTGTCGAAGAGCTTGAGCACGGCCTGGGGCGTGAGGACCGAGGTCGGCTCGTCGAGGATCAGCAGCTTGGGATCCTGCAGCAGGCAGCGGACGATCTCCACGCGCTGGCGTTCGCCCACCGACAGGCTATGCACCAGCCGGAAGGGGTCGAGGGGCAGGCCGTAGCGCTCCGACACCTCGATCACGCGCTTCGCCAGCGCCGGCAGATCGAAGGCTTCGTCGAGGACCAGGGCGATGTTCTCCACCACGGTCAGGGTCTCGAACAGGGAGAAGTGCTGAAACACCATGCCGATGCCCAGCTTGCGGGCCTGCGCCGGGTTGGCGATGGCCACCTGGTGCCCGTTCCACATCACCTCGCCTTCGTCGGCCTTGACCGCACCGTAGATGATCTTCATCAGGGTGCTCTTGCCGGCACCGTTCTCACCCAGGATGGCGTGGATCTCACCGGGCATTACGGTGAGGCTGATGTCGGAATTGGCCACCACGCTGGGATAGCGCTTGGTGATGTGGAGCAGTTGAAGTCGGGGTTCGGGCGTGCTCATGCTTACTCCGGCTGGACGGGGTTGTCGATCAGGCGGGGGCGGGCCGCGTCGCCCACAAGTCGGCGGGCTTCGTGAACCTGGAAAATTTCGGCCGCGACGGCCAGGGCAATGGCGGCAGGCGCCTTGTCGACGATGCCGGCGATCCCGATCGGGCAGACCAGTTCATCGAGGCGTTCCGGATTCAGGCCTCGATCCACCAGGCGGTGCTCGAAGGATCTACGCTTGCTACGGGAGCCGATCAGCCCGAAATAGGCGAAATCCCGCCGCCGGAAGATGGTCTCGCACAGGCTGAAATCGAGGGCGTGGCTGTGGGTCATCACCACGAAAAAGCTGCCGGCGGGTGCTCTCGCCACCTCGCTTTCCGGCACGTCGGTCAGCACCGTGCGGACATCCGTCACGTCCAGACCGTCGAAGGCGCCGTCACGGGTGTCGACCCAGGTGATCTGCGCCCCGAGCAGCTGCAGCTGGCGCACCAGCGCCTGGGCCACATGACCCGCACCGAAAAGCTGGATCGGGAACGCCAGACCGCCGACATGCTGGGCGAATCGCCAGTCTGCCGCCGTGCCCCCGAGCCGCGTCTCGCCACCTGCCACGGGCGCCCGCTGCCAGACCGAAGCGGCGGCCTCCGAATCCACCTGGCGATGCAGGTGATGGCCTGCCAGCACCGACGCGCGGCGCTCCACCCACGCATCCCGCTCGGACGCCGGCATCGACTCGAACACCAGCCACACCACCCCGCCGCAGCACTGACCCAAACGTGCGCCCAGGTTGTAGCGGACGATTTCCGGACGGCCGCCGCCCACGGCGAGGCGCCGCCGGGCATGACTGATGGCCTCCCATTCCAGATGCCCCCCGCCGATCGTGTCCACGATCGTCTCGCGACCCACCAGCATGGCCGCCCCCGCCTCGCGGGGGGTCGATCCATCCGCCCGGGCAACCGTCACGAGTTCCACGCTCTGCCCCGCTTCCAGGACAGCGGGCAAGGCCTTCAGCCAGTCGGGCGCGCGGGTCGTCATGCGCCATCCTCCGGCGCCAGGCAGCCCAGCGCCCGCAGGACGGCTTCCGGCGTGGCCGGCGCCTCCAGCCGGGGTGATTGCCCCGCCGGCAGGGCGGCCGCCACGGCATCGCGCAGGGCCATGAAGACCGACAGGGCCAGCATGAAGGGCGGTTCGCCGACAGCCTTGGAGCGGTGGATGCTGTCTTCCACGTTGGCATTGTCGAAGAGCCGCACGTTGAACACGTCCGGTAGATCGGTGGCAGTCGGGATCTTGTAGGTGGACGGCGCGTGGCTCATGAGCCGCCCGGCCTGGGGGCCGTCCGGTCGCCACCACAGTTCTTCGCTGGTGAGCCAGCCCATGCCCTGGATGAAACCGCCTTCAATCTGGCCGATGTCCAGGGCAGGATTGATGGAGCGGCCTGCGTCGTGCAGGACATCCACCCGCAGGACGCGGCATTCCCCCGTCAGGGTATCGATGGCCACTTCGCTCGCCGCGGCGCCGTAGGCAAAGTAATAAAACGGCCGCCCCAGCTTGGTCTGCGGGTCGAAGTGGATCTTCGGCGTACGGTAGAAGCCCGCATCCCACAACTGGATGCGGGCCCGGTAGGCGCGCATGACCAGTGCCGCGAAGCTGTCGTCGAACAGCGGTGCGGAGGCCTCACCCGCCTGCACGCGCGCATCGACAAAGCGCACCTGCTCCGCTGCCACGGCCCCCTGAACGAGTTCGACGACGAAGGCCGCGAGGCGTGCCTTGATGTGCTGGCAGGCGGCCTGGGCGGCCTTGCCATTGAGATCCGTGCCGCTCGATGCTGCCGTGGCGGAGGTGTTGGCGACCCGGCTCGTGTCGGTGGACGACAGACGCACATCCTCCAGCGGCAGCCCGAACTCGTGAGCGACGATCTGGCGCACCTTGGTGTACAGGCCCTGCCCCATCTCCGTACCGCCGTGGGAGACGAGCACCGTGCCGTCGGTATAGACATGCACCAGCGCACCCGCCTGGTTGTAATGGGTGGCGTTGAAGGAGATGCCGAACTTGACCGGCGTCAGGGCGAGACCGCGCTTGATGACTGGACTGCTGGCATTGAAGGCGAGAATCGCCGCGCGGCGGGCCCCATAGTCGGACGCATCGGCCAGTTGCGCGACCAGCGCTGGCGCCACGTTGTCCTCCACGGTCATGCCATAGGGCGTTGTGCTGCGGGCGCCGGGCACGACGTCGTAGAAGTTCGCCTCCCGCACCGCCAGGGCGTCCAGGCCCAGATGCCGGGCAATGTCATCGAGGACCGTCTCGATGACGAACATGCCCTGGGGGCCGCCGAAGCCGCGGAATGCCGTATTGGAGACCCGGTTGGTCTTGCAGCGCAGGCTGCGCAGGGCCACCGCATCCAGATAATAGGCGTTGTCAATGTGGCAGATCGTACGGTCGTTGACCGGCCCCGACAGATCGGCGGAATACCCGCAGTCGGAGGCCATCTCGAGCCTGAGCCCGAGGATCCGGCCGGCGTCGTCGAAAGCCGACTCCCAGCGGTATTGATAGGGATGGCGCTTGCCCGTGGCGACCATGTCGTCGTCCCGGTCCAGGCGCAGCTTGACCGGGTGACCCGTCTTCACCGCGAGCAGGGCCGCCAGGCAGGCCCACTGGGCCGACTGGGATTCCTTGCCGCCAAAGCCACCGCCCATCCGCCGGCATTCGACGCTGACCTGGTGCGAGCGCCAGCCCAGGGCGTGGGCCACCATCTGCTGCATCTCGGTGGGATGCTGCGTGGAGCAGAACACATGGATGGTGTCGCTCTCCCGCGGCACGGCACAGGAAATCTGGCCTTCCAGATAAAAGTGTTCCTGCCCACCGAGGCGCGCAGCACCGGACAGCCGATGCGGGGCGTTTTCGAAGGCCTGTTCGACCGCGCCGCGCGTCATCACGAACGGCGGCAGCACCCAGGATTCGGCCGCGATGGCGCTGTCCATGTCGAGAATGGGGGGCTCCGCGGCGTACTCCACCCGCGCCAGACGCGCCGCCTGGCGCGCCGCCTCGCGGGTCTCGGCCGCCACCACGAAGATCACCTGCCCGTAAAACTCGACAAGGTCGCCAGTGATGATCGGATCGTCGTGCAGGATCGGTCCGCAGTTGTTCTCGCCCGGGATGTCGGCGGCCGTCAGCACGCAGCGCACGCCGGGATACGCCCGCACGGCGCTCAGATCCATGGCACGGATGCGGCCGCGGGCACAGGTGGACAGGCCGGGGGCCGCGTGCAGGGTGCCCGCCATTTCCGGCAGGTCATCGATGTACTGCGCCTTGCCGCTGACGTGCAGCGGGGCGCTTTCATGGGGAACCGAGCGACCGACCGGGGTCGCGCCGGAGGGAGACATCCGCGCGTTCATGAGCGTTCCTCCGGCTGGATCGGGCCCAGCGCAGACAGCCGCGCAGGCAGACCGTCGGGCGGCGCCGTCGTCTCCAGCCAGAAGCGCTGCAACAGATTCGCCGCGACCGACAGGCGATAGGCGGCGCTCGCGCGCACGTCCGTGAGGGGCGCGAAGTCTTCGCGCAAGGCGGCCATCGCCAGCCGAACCGTATCCGGCGTCCACGGGCGCCCCAGCAGGGCGGCTTCACCGGCATCGGCCCGCTTGGGCGTGCCAGCCACACCGCCGAAGGCCAGACGCGCGCCCCGCACGATGTGCTCGTCGTCCAGATGCACGGCAAAGCCGCAGGCCACTGCGGAGATGTCCTGATCGAAGCGCTTCGCCACCTTGTACGCCCTGAACTGCCGGTTCAGGGGTGGCAGCGGCGAATCCAGCACCAGCGCACGGATGAATTCCCCGCGCTGGAGAGCGGTCTTCTGATAATCGAGATAGAACGCTTCGAGGGGCATCTCCCGCGTGTGCGCGCCCTGTTGCAGCACCACCCGGCAGCCGAGGGCGATCAGCGCGGGCATGGAGTCGCCGATGGGCGAACCATTGGCCACGTTGCCACCCAGCGTGCCGGCATTCTTGACCGGCGTGGAGGCGAAACGCCGGGCCAGTTCATCCCAATGCGGCTCAAAGGCGGTGAGCGCCGCGAAGGCGTCGGTAAGGGACACACCGGCGCCGATCTCGAGCTGCCCGGCACCGACCCGGATGCGCTTGAGCTCCGCCACGCCCCCCAACTGGATCACGTCTCCCAGATCCCGGCCCTGCTTGGTCACCCACAGGCCCACGTCGGTTCCGCCGGCCACCAGTCGGGCGTCCGGCAGACGCTCGCGCAGCTCGGCGAGCTCGGTCAGTGTCCGTGGCCCGTAGCTGTGCCGCCCGGCCGCCGCATAATCGAGCGGCGGCAATTCGGCCAGCGACTTCAGGGCCGCGACGATAGGCGCCCGCTCCAGGCTCCGACGCGGCGCCAGAAAGGCGTCGCGGGCCGCATCCACGATCGGCCGATAGCCGGTGCACCGGCATAGATTCCCCGACAGGCAGTGGTCGATCTCGGCCCGCGGCGGACAGATCGGGGTGTTTTCGTACAGTGCGTACAGGGACATGACGAAACCCGGCGTGCAGAACCCGCACTGGGACCCATGCCGCTCCACGAGGGCCTGCTGGACCGGGTGCAGGTGCCCGTCTGCGCTCAGATCCTCGACCGTGAACAAGGCCTTCCCGTCCAGGGCCGGCAGGAACTGGATGCAGGCATTGACGGCACGCAGGCGCAGTTCGTCGCCTTCCGGCCCCTTCGCCAGTTCGCCGATCACCACCGTGCACGCGCCGCAATCGCCTTCGGCACATCCCTCCTTGGTGCCGGTCTGGTGCAGATCTTCGCGCAGGAACTGGAGCACGGTCCGCGTCGGTGCCGGTCCCTGAACGGACTGCACGGCGCCGCGGAAATAGAACTGGATCGGGCGTATGGGCATGGCGGGCTCACAACGGATGATGCGGTGCGACAAACCTTAGCACAGGCTTTTCCGGGTCGTTGAGAGGGGACGACGGATAAGGGTTATGTGCCGAAGCGTATGGCTGCTGGCGGGACCTATTCGCGCGTCCAGAAGCCCGCGTGGGGCGCCGCAGCCTCGTCTTCCAGGCAGGGTCCGGTGACGGCGATACGGCGCTGTCCCCGGGCAAACACCTCGCGGCATGGCAGCGAGAACGTGGGATTCTCCGGGTGATCGCCGGTGAGGCCGAGCAGGCGATGTTCCGACAGGGCGTACACCACCCGTCCGATACCGCACCAGTAGATGGCGCCGGCACACATGGCGCAGGGCTCGGCGCTGGTATAGAGGGTCGCCCGGCTCAGTTGCCCGGGCGTCAGGCGGCGCGCCGCAAGCCCGGCCGCGACCAGTTCCGCATGCCGCGTCGGATCGCCATCGGGCGGCACGGAATCGTTACCGGCCTCGGCAACGATCCGCCCGAGTTCATCCACGACGATGGCGGCAAACGGATGCTTGCCCCCATCACGCACGCGGCGCGACAGTTCGATGCAGTGGCGCAGGAAGGTTTCGTCGGCGGCTGTCAGGATGTCGGACATGGCGGTCTCCGGAAATGGTGACGATTATCCCGGTACGCACCGGGCCGACATGTCAGTGACGGGCAATACTCTTCATAACGCCGGCGAGATAGGTGCGTCGGGCATGGATTGGTAGAGTGGCGCAACATCCCGTTTTCTGACCACCTTAGGAGATCCAAGCATGTTGCTGCGCAGACTCAAGTCCTTCACAGCGGTTGCGGTCATGGCGCTGGCGGGCCTGCACGCGGCCCACGCGGCCGAACCGATCAAAGCCGGCTTCGTCTATATCGGCCCCACCGGCGATCACGGCTGGACCTACTCTCACGATGAAGGCCGGAAGCTGCTGGAAGCCCAGTCCAACGGCAGCGTGAAGACCACCTTCGTCGAGAACGTGCCCGAAACCGCCGACGCCGAACGGGTCTTCCGGGATCTGGCGCAAAAGGGCAACAAGGTCGTCTTCGGGACCTCCTTCGGTTACATGAACCAGATGGCCAAGGTCGCCAAGGCCTTCCCGAACACCATCTTCATGCACGCCACCGGATACAAGACCGCCCCCAATCTGGGTGTCTACGACGTGCGGACCTACGAAGGCGCCTACATGCTGGGCGTGGTGGCCGGCAAGATGAGCAAGGGCAACAAGCTCGGCGTCGTCGCCTCCATTCCCATCCCCGAAGTCATCCGCAACATCAATGCCTTCACCCTCGGCGCCCGCAGCGTCAACCCGGCCATCACCACGCGGGCGATCTGGGTGAACAGCTGGTTCGACCCGGGCAAGGAGCGGGAAGCCGCGCTGGCCCTGATCGCCCAGGGCTGTGACGTGCTGATGCAGAACACCGACTCGCCTGCCGTCGTCCAGGCCGCCCAGGAAAAGGGCGTGCTGGCCTTTGGCTGGGATTCGGACATGACCAAGTTCGGCGGCAAGGCCCATCTGGCCGCGTCCGTGCTGAACTGGGGCGTGATCTACAAGAAGACCGTCGATGAAGTCGCTGCCGGCACCTGGAAGAGCGGTGACATCTGGTGGGGCGTGAAGGAAGGCGCGGTGAATATCGACAACTTCGGCCCGGCGGTCCCTGCACCGGTCAAGAAGCTTGCCGAAGAACGGCGCGATGCCATCAAGGCCGGCAAGCTTCACCCCTTCACCGGCCCGCTCAAGGAGCAGTCCGGCAAGGAGTTCCTTGCCGCCGGCAAGATCTTTGGCGACGGAGATCTGAAGAAGATGAATTTCTACGTGGAAGGCGTCGAAGGCTCCATCCCGAAGTAAGCAGCACCCCGGCTTGAACGCGACCTGCGGGTCGCGTTTTTCATTGCTGCGACGCATTGCCGATCGACCGGTTTATGCTCGGCGTACGACCATCCCTGAAGAGGTAAACATGCCCCCTCCCCTCGCTGCCGATGCCGCGCTCGACTTCGCCTGCCGCATGCCCAAGGCCGAGCTGCACGTCCATATCGAAGGCACGCTGGAGCCCGAACTGGCCTTTGCCCTGGCCCGTCGAAACGGCATCGCCCTGCCCTATGCGGACGAGGACGCCCTGCGCAAGGCCTACGCATTCGACAGCCTGCAGTCCTTTCTCGATCTGTACTACGCGTGCGCGGATGTCCTGCGCACGCCCGACGATTTCCGCGATCTGATGCTGGCCTACCTGGAGCGGGCCGTTGCCGACAACATCGTCTACACCGAGATTTTTTTCGATCCGCAGACCCATACGGCCCGTGGCATTCCCTTCGAAACCGTCCTGAGGGGTCTCGAAGACGGGCTGTATCACGCCCGCCGCCTGTGGGGCATCGAAGGGCGCCTGATCCTGTGTTTCCTGCGTCACCTGAGCGAGGAGGACGCATTTGCCACCCTGGCAGAAGCCGAGCCTTTCCTGGAGCGCATTCACGGGTTCGGACTCGATTCGTCCGAGCGCGGTCATCCTCCAGCCAAATTCGCCCGCGTCTTCGCCCGCTGTCGCGCGCTGGGCAAGCCGATCGTCGCGCACGCAGGTGAGGAAGGCCCGCCCGCCTACATCAGCGAAGCACTCGACCTGCTGGGGGCCCGACGCATCGATCACGGCGTCCGCGCCGTCGAGGATGCCGCCGTCGTCGACCGCCTGATCCGGGACGCGATCCCGCTCACGGTCTGTCCCCTCTCCAACCTGCGCCTGTGCGTGTTTCCGAGCATGCAGGACCACACCCTGGGCCGCCTCGTCGCCGCCGGTGCCTGCGTCACCCTCAATAGCGACGATCCGGCGTATTTCGGAGGCTACCTCAACGACAACATCCGCGCCGTGCACGCGGCCTTCGCGTTCGATATACCCACCTGGTATCAACTGGCCCGCAACAGCTTCCAGGCCAGCTTTGCAAGTCCGACCGAAAAGCAGCAGTGGATCGACCGCCTGGATGCCGCCCGCGCAGCCACTGGTCTCTGATTCCTCGCCATGCAGGCGCAGGAACAAATCGCCCGACCCGTCGCGCCTTGGCAGATGAATCCGATCTGCGCTGACGTAAGCGACTGCGGCAGGAAGCCCAAGGGCAGTTATTGAGAACGGCCACCCGCCAGCCCACCCAGTAAGTGCCTTGAGAACGTCCTCGTGCCCGAACACCCGTGAAGTCACGACGAACGTCGCCTCGCATGCAAAAAGCCCGTGAAAACGGGCTTTTTAGCGTACTGCATATACCAGTGAAACAGCCCGGCAGGTCGCCTGGTCCCCCCGACAGGAATCGAACCTGTATCTAGCGCTTAGGAGGCGCTCGTTCTATCCATTGAACTACAGGGAGTCGAAGGGGCGCATTCTAGCGTGTTGCGGGCACTTCACGCCACGTTGGCGTGGCGCAGACCGGGGCGCGGACCGTCAGTGCAATCAGGCAAAGACGTCCACATTCCGCCCGACCGTCGCAGTCGGATCCGGAGCCTTTGCTGGCTGAGGGAGCGCCTGGAGCAGTTGCTGGGCGTTGGCCTGTTGCTGATCCAGGGTCTTGCGCAGCATCGCGATGGAGACTGGGTCGGCCCCATTTGCAGCGGACGTGGAGGGGGTGGGTGCGATGTTCATGATGTCAGTCGCGGAAGTTACCGTATTGCAAAGGGTAGTCCGTGATGTCCTTGCGCACCAGGGCAATACATTCTTGCAGGACGTCCCGCTTGGCGCCGCTCACGCGTACGGCATCGCCCTGGATGCTGGCCTGCACCTTGAGCTTGCTGTCCTTGAGGAGCTTGACGATCTTCTTGGACTGCTCCTGCTCGATACCGACGCGGACCTTCAGCTCCTGCTTGACCTTGTTGCCGCCCACCTTCTGCACGTCACCGTGGTCGAGGCAGCGCACATCGATCTTCTTGGCGGTCATCTCGGGGAGCAGGATGGCCAGCATCTGTTCGAGCTGAAAATCGCTGTCGCCGTGCAGGGTGAGCAGCTTTTCGGTCTGCTCGACCCGCGCATCGCTGCCCTTGAAGTCGTAACGGCCCGTGATCTTGCGGTTGGCGCCGTCCACGGCGTTGCGCAGGGCGACCATATCGACTTCGGAGGTGATGTCGAAAGACGGCATGGTCGGCTCCCGCTCAGCCGAAATGGCAGACGTAGTGGTAGGGCTCGCCGCTGACTTCGATGTCGAAGGCGGAGTTGGCGGGTACATTGAAGGATTCGCCCGCGCCATAGGTCTTCCACTCGGTTTCACCCTTCAGGCGCACGCGGCAGGCGCCAGCGACGCCTTCCATGATCTCGGGCGCACCGGTGTTGAAGGTGAGCGTGGCGGGCAGGATCACGCCGACGGACTTCTTGGTGCCATCGGCGAGCACGATGGAGTGGCTGACGCACTTGCCGTCGAAATAGACATTGGCCTTCTTGACGACGGAGACGGTATCGAACTGGACGTTCTGGGTCATGGTGAGCGTTCCTGAAAATTTATTCGATGCCCAGGAGCCGCTGGATCAGCCCCTTGGCGATGAAACCGATGAATCCGACGCCCAGACCGACAAACATCCAGATCGCGCCGTACTTGCCGGCTTTCGATTCCCAGGCAAGCTGGCCGATGATGAAGACCATGTAGGCGATCAGCCCGCCGACGCAGAGCTTGAGGGAGATGTCCTCGAACTCGGCAACGGTGAGGCCGAAGAACAATGGGGCGCTCGGATCCATCATGAGCGTGCTCAGCCCCGCTTGGCCCGCGCGTTGGCGGCGATGCGCATGCGCAGGGCGTTCAGGCGGATGAAGCCGTGGGCATCCTTCTGGTTGTAGGCGCCCTGGTCGTCCTCGAAGGTGGCGATGGTCGGATCGAACAGGGAATCGGTCTTGGAGTCCCGTGCGACAACAATCACGTTGCCCTTGTAGAGCTTGAGGCGGACCCAGCCATTCACCGTCTGCTGGGTCTGGTCGATCAGGGCCTGCAGGGCCAGCCGCTCGGGCGACCACCAGTAGCCGGTATAGATCATGCTCGCGTAACGGGGCATCAGGTCGTCCTTGAGGTGGGCGACTTCCCGGTCAAGGGTGATGGACTCGATGGCGCGGTGGGCGCGCAGCAGGATGGTGCCGCCCGGGGTTTCGTAACAGCCACGGGACTTCATGCCCACGTAGCGGTTCTCCACCAGATCGAGGCGGCCGATGCCATGCTTGCCGCCCAGCTCGTTGAGCCTGGCGAGCAGTTCATGGGGCTTCATGCGGGTGCCGTTGAGGGCGACCAGATCGCCCTTCTCGAATTCCAGATCCAGGTATTCGGCCGCATCCGGCGCCGCTTCAGGCGACACGGTCCAGCGCCACATGGATTCCTCGGCCTCGGCGGCGGGGTCTTCCAGGTGACGGCCTTCGAAGGAGATGTGCAGCAGATTGGCGTCCATGGAATAGGGGGAGCCGCCCTGCTTGTGCTTCATCTCGATGGGAATGCCATTCTTCTCCGCATAGGCCAGAAGCTTTTCGCGGGACAGCAGATCCCACTCGCGCCACGGCGCAATGACCTTCACGTTGGGCATCAGCGCGTAGTAGCCCAGCTCAAAACGCACCTGGTCGTTGCCCTTGCCGGTGGCGCCGTGGGACACCGCATCGGCGCCAGTGGCGCGCGCGATCTCGATCTGACGCTTGGCGATCAGCGGACGGGCGATGGACGTACCCAGCAGGTATTCGCCCTCATAGATCGTGTTGCAGCGGAACATGGGGAACACGAAGTCCCGCACGAACTCTTCCCGCAGGTCGTCAATGAAGATGTTCTCCGGCTTGATGCCGAACTGCAGGGCCTTGGCACGGGCTGGTTCGAGTTCCTCGCCCTGTCCCAGGTCGGCGGTGAAGGTCACCACCTCGCATTGATACGTGTCCTGCAGCCATTTGAGGATGACCGAGGTATCCAGCCCGCCGGAATAGGCGAGCACCACCTTCTTTACGTCGCTCATGTCGTGGTTCCGCTCTTGTTACACATCACAATTCGTTTGACACCCGGGCAGTCCGGCCGCCACTCAGCTTTCGACCTTCCCGATCAGCAGATATTCCATCAGGGCCTTCTGCACGTGGAGCCGGTTCTCGGCTTCATCCCAGACCACCGACTGCGGGCCGTCTATCACCTCGGCGGTGACTTCCTCGCCCCGGTGAGCCGGCAGGCAATGCATGAACACTGCACCCGGATTGGCGACCCGCATCATGTCTTCATCTACGCGCCACTCGGCAAAGTCGCGCATGCGCTCTTCGTTCTCTGCCTCGAAGCCCATGCTGGTCCACACGTCGGTGGTGACCAGATCGGCCCCGCGGCAGGCTTCCATCGGATCGTCAAAGTGGGCAAAGTGGCCCGTGCCGATCAGCCCGGCCCGCTCCGGCTCCACCTCGTAACCCGGAGGCGTGGAGACGTGCACATGGAAATCCAGCACCTCGGCCGCCTGCAGCCACGTGTTGCAGACATTGTTGGAATCTCCCACCCAGGCCACCGTCTTGCCCTGGATCGGACCGCAGTGCTCGATGAAGGTGAAGATGTCGGCCAGGATCTGGCAGGGATGGTATTCGTTGGTCAGCCCGTTGATCACGGGGACGCGGGAATACTCGGCAAAGCGCTCGATGATCGACTGCTCGAAGGTGCGGATCATCACCACATCGCTCATGCGTGAGATGACCTGGGCCGCATCCTCGACGGGCTCGCCACGGCCCAGCTGGGAGTCGCGGGTATTCAGGTAGATGGCCGAGCCGCCCAGCTGCTGCATGCCCGCCTCGAAGGACAGACGCGTGCGCGTACTGGCCTTTTCGAAGATCATCACCAGCGTCCGGTCGAACAGCGGGTGATAGGGTTCGTAACGCTTGAACTTGTCCTTGATCCAGCGCGTGCGCGCGAACAGGTAATCGTATTCGGCCCGGGAGAAATCCCGGAACTGGAGATAATGTCTCGGTGCTTTCATGGGCACTCGTTTTCTAGGTTATTGACCAGCAAGAAATTCCTTTACCAGCGGCGCCAGCCCCTCCACCAGCGCCGCGGCCTCCTCGGCGCTGAAATTCAGCGGCGGGAGCAGACGGATGACCTTGTCAGCCGTCACGTTGATCAGAAGACCGGCCTGCAGGGCGCGCCCCACCAGTTCGGCGCAGGGACGATCGAGCTCGATGCCGATCATGAGACCCGCGCCACGAATATCGATCACGCCGGGCAGCCCGGCCAGCGCCACGGCAAACCCTTCCCGCAGGGCCTGGCCCATGCGTCCTGCGTTGTCCAGCAGGCGCTCGTCGTCCAGCACGGCCAGGGTTTCCAGTGCCGCGGCACACGCCAGCGGATTGCCGCCAAAGGTGGAGCCGTGGTTGCCCGGTTTGAAGACGCCCGCCGCCCGTCCCGAAGCCAGGCAGGCGCCGATCGGCACGCCCGAGCCCAGTCCCTTGGCGAGCGACATCACGTCCGGCTTGACGCCGGCGTTCTGATGGCCAAACCACTTGCCGGTCCGGCCGACGCCGCATTGCACCTCGTCGAACATCAACAGCCATCCGTTCGCGTCGCACATGCCACGCAGGGCTTCCATATATGCCGAGTGAGCCACGTGAATGCCGCCCTCGCCCTGCACCGGCTCCAACAGGATCGCCACGATGTCCGAACGACCGGCAGTCGCCTGCTCCAGCGCTCCGAGATCGTCGAAAGGAACCCTTACGAATCCACCGACCAGCGGCTCGAAGCCCTTCTGGACCTTGGCGTTGCCGGTAGCCGACAGGGTTGCCAGCGTGCGTCCGTGAAAGGAATGCTCCATCACCACGATGGCCGGCTCGGCAATGCCTTTGCCGTGCCCGTACAATCGGGCCAGCTTGATGGCCGCTTCATTGGCCTCGCAGCCGGAATTGCAGAAGAACACTTCATCCATGCCCGCCAGCGCCGCGAGCCGGTCGGAAAGCTGTTCCTGGCGCGGAATGGCGTACAGATTGGAGGTGTGGATCACCTGTGCAGCCTGTTCGGCAATGGCGCGCACCAGGCGGGGATGATTGTGCCCGAGTGTGGAGACAGCAATGCCCGAGAGGGCATCAAGGTAACGCTTGCCCTCGGTATCAAACAGCCAGGATCCCTGTCCATGGCTGAAAGCCACCGGCAGGCGGCCGTAGGTATTCATCAGGTGCGGCATGGAAACCCTTGTTTCATAATCTGCCCCCCCGCACCCGAGCTGTGAAGCGGGGAGCCGGAAAAGGCGAAACGGCGACTCGCGCCGCCGTTTAAATGCAATATCGCATCCTAATTCAAAACCTTAGCCTTGTATAGCGGGCGCGTGTGTCGGCGCCCCGGCGCGACGCGGCCTTCCGTAACGCGAAATGGCGTCTTTCCTGATAGAATCCAGCTTCCGCACGGATGCAGTCCAGTCGCCGCAGAGCCTCGGATTGCGAGCCGCCTTTCCGACACCCTCCGCCTGCACCCATGATTCAAAAACTTGAACATTTCATGATTGTCGGCCGCACCTCCGACGGCAAGACTTTCCGTCCGAGCGACTGGGCGGACCGGTTGTGCGGAATCATGTCGGCCTTCGGCGCCGACAACCGCATGACCTACTCGCCCTATGTCCGTCCGGCGTGCAATCTCCGGGGCGACAAGACGGTATTGGTGGACGCGCGCATTCACGACATCGAGCCGCTTGCCTACAACTTCCTGAAGAATTTCGCCAAAGACAACGACCTTCAGGTCGAAGTGCTGCCGGACGATCACTTCGACTGAGACGCGTGGGCGCGACGGTGCCTGCTCCCCGCACATCGCGACAGCGCAAAAAAAGCCGGCTCGAAAGCCGGCTTTTTCATTTAGCGAACGCAGCAGTCAGTGCTTGACGACGCCGCCGTTGTCGGCCGGTTGATCCGCAGCCGCAGCGACCGGGACTTCCGGCGCCGGCGTGTCGGGCAACGGTTCGGGCCGACGTTCCAGCGCCAGTTCGAGCACCTCGTCAATCCACTTGACGGGGATGATCTCCAGCGCATTCTTGACGTTGTCCGGAATCTCGGTGAGATCCTTGACGTTCTCGGACGGAATCAAAGCCCGCGTGATGCCACCGCGCACGGCCGCCAGCAGCTTTTCCTTCAGGCCGCCGATGGGCAGCACCTCACCCCGCAGGGTGATCTCGCCCGTCATCGCCACGTCACACCGCACCGGGATGCCCGTCAGCACTGAAACCAGGCCGGTGCAGATGGCGATGCCCGCCGACGGACCGTCCTTGGGAATCGCGCCCTCCGGCAAGTGAATGTGGATGTCGGAGTTCTGGTAGAAATCCGCCGCAATGCCCAGGGACTTGGAGCGACGCCGCACCACCGACAGGGCCGCCTGGATGGACTCCTGCATGACCTCGCCGAGCTTGCCGGTGGTCATGATCTTGCCCTTGCCCGGCAGCGCCACGGCCTCGACGGTGAGCAATTCACCACCCACCTCGGTCCATGCGAGCCCGGTGACCTGTCCGATCTGGTTCTGCTTTTCCGCAACGCCGAAGGTGTACTTGCGCACGCCCAGATACTTGTCGATGTTCTTGGCGTTGACCACCACCTTGGCCTTGCGCTTGCCGAGCACGATCGCCTTGACGACCTTGCGGCAGACCTTGGAGATCTCACGCTCCAGCCCGCGCACACCAGCCTCGCGGGTGTAAAAGCGGACGATCTCGCGGATCGCGTCTTCCGTCACCGAGAGCTCTTCGCGCTTGATGCCGTTGTTCTTCATCTGCTTCGGCACGAGATAGCGCTGGGCGATGTTGACCTTTTCGTCCTCGGTGTAGCCGGACAGACGGATCACCTCCATCCGGTCGAGCAGCGGCGCCGGGATATTGAGGGTGTTGGCCGTCGCCACGAACATCACGTCGGAGAGGTCGTAATCCACCTCGATGTAGTGGTCTACAAAGGTCGCGTTCTGTTCCGGGTCGAGCACTTCGAGCAGCGCCGAGGACGGATCACCGCGGAAGTCCTGCCCCATCTTGTCCACTTCGTCGAGCAGGAACAGGGGGTTGCGCACGCCCACTTTGGTCATGTTCTGCAGGATCTTGCCCGGCATGGAGCCGATGTAGGTCCGGCGGTGACCGCGGATCTCGGCTTCGTCCCGCACGCCGCCCAGGCTCATGCGCACGAACTTGCGATTCGTCGCGCGGGCCACGGACTGGCCGAGGGAGGTCTTGCCTACACCCGGAGGGCCAACCAGGCACAGGATCGGCGCCTTGAGCTTGTCGACGCGTTGCTGGACGGCAAGGTATTCAAGGATGCGTTCCTTGACCTTCTCGAGGCCGTAATGATCCTGATCGAGCACCTTCTCGGCCTCGGCCAGATCCTTGCTGATACGCGACTTCTTCTTCCACGGCAGACCCACCAGAGTCTCGATGTAGTTGCGCACCACGGTGGCTTCGGCGGACATGGGCGACATCAGGCGCAGCTTCTTCAGCTCACCCTGGGCCTTGGCAGCGGCTTCCTTGGACATGCCGGACGCCTTGATCTTCTTGTCCATCTCTTCCAGATCGGCGCCGTCCTCCCCTTCGCCGAGTTCTTTCTGGATGGCCTTGACCTGTTCGTTCAGGTAGTACTCGCGCTGGCTCTTCTCCATCTGGCGCTTGACGCGGCCGCGGATGCGCTTTTCCACCTGAAGGATGTCGAGTTCGGTCTCGAGCTGGCTGAGCAGACGCTCCAGGCGTTCGCCCGGATTGAACATCTCGAGGATTTCCTGCTTCTGCTCCAGCTTGAGGGGCAGGTGCGCGGCAATGGTGTCGGCCAGCCGACCCGGCTCTTCGATGCCCGACAGGGAGCTGAGGATCTCCGGCGGGATCTTCTTGTTGAGCTTCACGTACTGGTCGAACTGGCTGATGATCGCCCGGCGCATGGCCTCGACCTCGTTGTTCGG
>DAOQMM010000003.1:0-86144 GCA_035335645.1 Rhodocyclaceae bacterium
ACCTGCGCATCGACTGGCCGGCCGGCCTGCGCGCGGCGGAGCGGGCGGCCTTCACCGCCCATCGCTTTCATTCGGTGTTCGGTGATATGGGGACCTGGGCCATTCTGGCCGACCAGGGAGCGGTGGGCTTTCCGAGCCTGGCCTGCGCCATCCCTGCGGCGCTGGTGGCGGCCATTGACGAAGCGGCGCAGTCCCGCACGCTGCGCGTGGCCAGTCTTCAACCGGCCTACGTGAGCGACTTCAACCGCTGCCGCGGTCGTTTTCGGGACGACGGTGCCTTCGCCCGTCTGGAGACCGCGCGGATCACTGTCGGGCTGTGGGGCGACGGCCGGTGGCGGGCGTTCCGCAGCCATCCGGTCGAACTGGCGGATGCGGCGGCTGCGGGCCGCTGTCTGACTGCGCTACTGAAAACGCTCCCCCTTGAGGATCTCGTGCCGGCCGGCACGCTCTATACCCGTGGCGGTGACGCTGTCGGTCCGGACGCACTGCCGGCTGGCTGGCGCGGCGAAGCCGTGGAGGACGCGCCGTGAGCCCCAGAACGCGCTGGCGCATGCCACCCCCGTTGGGGATCGACTTTGCCCGCCGGCCACGTCGGCCGAGCGCGTTTGGCGGGCTACTGCTGGCCTGTGGTGTGGCGGCCACGATGCTCGTGCTGCGCGAACACGGGCAACTGGATGAACGGGTGGCCGGGGAGCGTGCTCGGCTTGCCCAGTTCCGGCACGGCGTGGCGAAGACTGCATCCGTCCCGTCTCCCCCCACGGCGCCCCTGAGTGAGGGCGAAATCCGGCCGGCTGTGGCCGTCGCTCGCGTGCTGCAGCGAGACTGGCTGGCACTTTTCGGTGCGCTGGAAACTGCGATGGCCGACCCCGGCGTGGCCTTGCTGTCCGTCGAGCAGGATGCGGCCCGGGGTCCGCTCAAGCTGGCGGGTGAGGCTCGCAATCTGCCCGAGGTCTTTGCCCTGATTCACCGGCTGGAGTCGGGGGGCGTGCTGCGGGACGTACGCTTGGCCAACTATGACTTTCGGTCCAGTGGATCGGTGCAGGTCGTCGGCTTTGTGCTCGGCGCGCACTGGGAGGGGGGGCCGTGACATGGCGTGATCGCGTTCGGCAGTCCGCATGGCGAGCGCTGCGCAACGCCGGTTGGGCGGGTGGGGCCGGGGCAGGGTTGCTGCTGCTCGCGCTTGCCGCGGATGGGCTGGTCAATCGGACGCTGGCCGCCGAAGCGGAGGCGTTGCGCCAGGAGGCACGCGTCGTGGTCAGCCTGCGGGTCCGTCCGCTGTCACCGGAGGAGTCTGATCGGCAGCGCCTTGACCGTTTCTACGCGAGCTTTCCGGATTCAGCCGGGTTGCCCGATCGGCTGATCCGCATCAACGGCTATGCCCTGGCCCGCCAGGTGGCGGTGGACCGGGCCGAGTACCGTTCCAGCAAGGAGCCCGGTACGCCCTTGGAGCGTGTCACCCTCAACGTCCCCGCGCATGGCGATTACCCGACGTTGCGGGCCTGGCTTGGCGACGTGCTGACCGACATGCCAGAGCTGGCGGTCGAGTCGCTGTCCCTCAAGCGCAGCACCATTGCCGATCCGGTTCTGGAGGCTCAGGTTCATCTGGCGATATTTCTGAAGAGTGTGCCATGAGGCGGAGCGGGCTGATCGGGGGTGGGCTCCTCGCGACGATGCTTCTGGTTGCCTGGGTGGCCGGACTGGAGGACGACGACCTGCCGGCCCCTCCATCGGTCCGTCGTGTGCCGCCTCGCCCGACCGCGCGCAGTGTCGGTTCGACCGCGCTCGACGTGCCCCCACGGCGTTCTGTGGCGCCTGACATGCGAAACAGTTCGGGCGATCTGTTTCCGGTGGTGAGCTTCGAGCCGCCGCCCCCTCCGCCTCCGCCATCCCTCAAGCCGGTCGCTCCGCCCTTGCCCTTTCGCTATGCGGGAGGGCTGGACGAGCGGGGGGACATGACGGCCTTTCTTGCAGACGGCGAGCAGATACGCGTCGTGAGGGCGGGCGAGCTGATCGACGGACGTTATCGGGTGGTGCTGATCAGCCGTGTCCGCATCGACTTTCTCTATCTTCCCCTTAATGAACCCCAGAGCCTTGCGACCGGGAATCTGCCATGAATTGCTCAATCATCCGGCGCGTCCTCGCCCTTGTGGCCGCCCTGCTCCTGGTGGTCGGCTGCGCGGCCAACCCCGCACTTGAGGAGAGCCGCAAGGCCTTTGCCACAGGCCATCCGGAGGCGGCCCTGAGGAGCCTGCAGGACAAGGTGAGCGCCGATCCGAAGAATCTGGAACTGCGTGCCTACTTCCTGCGACAGCGCGACACGCTGATTCTGCGGCAAGTTCTTGCTGCCGATCAGGCCCGCATCGCCGGGCGCTTCGACGAGGCCGAGCGCGCCCTCGCCGTAGCCCGCCCGTTTGATCCCCGAAATCCACGGGTGATTGCCGCTGCGGAAGCCATTGGCGCACAGAAGCAGCGCAAGCTGCAGATGGAGGACGCCGAGCGGCGCTTTTCGAAAGGGGATTTAGCCGGCGCGGAGGCGGCGGTGCGGGCGGTGCTGGCCGCCGATCCATCCCACCCGGTGGCCAGTGCCCTGATGCGGCGTCTTGACGAGCGTGCGGCGGCCCTGGACTCTGCTCCGCTTGCCCTCGCCGGGCCCTTCTCCAAGCTGGTCAGCCTGGAGTTCCGGGATGCCCCCTTGCGCGGGGTGTTCGAGGCCCTGTCCCGCGCCTCCGGCCTCAACTTCGTCATGGACAGGGATGTTCGGCCGGACATCAAGGTCACCCTCTTCGTGCGGGACAACAGCATCGACGATGTGATCAAGCTGCTGATGGTGACCCAGCAGCTTGAACGCAAGCTCCTCAACGGGAATTCGGTGCTGATCTATCCGAATACCCCGGTCAAGCAGAAGGACTATCAGGAGTTGGTGACGCGCAGCTTCTTTTTGGCCAATGCCGACCCCAAACAGGCCATGGCGATGATCAAGCAAATGGTCAAGACAAGGGATGTCTTCGTAGAGGAGAAGCTGAACCTGCTCGTAATGAAGGACACCCCGGCCGCCGTGCGCCTGGCCGAACGCCTCGTTGCAGACCTGGACCTGGCCGAGCCCGAAGTGATGCTGGACGTGGAAGTGCTGGAGGTCAGTCGCAACACGCTGCTGGAACTGGGAACGCGCTTTCCTGACCAGATCGGTTACGGCCAGTTACAACCAACCACCACCAGCTCGGTCACCACTCCGACCGGGACCACGCTCACCCAGAGTCTCGGCGGACAGCTTCTCCAGGGCAATATCAATCTGCGCCAGACGGGCGAACTTGTGCCTTTCGTGGCCAACCCGGGGCTGCTCCTCAATCTCAAGGACCAGGACGGCAATTCCAACATTCTCGCCAATCCCCGTATCCGGGTGAAGAACCGGGACAAGGCCAAGATCCACATCGGTGAGAAGTTGCCGGTGTTCACCACGACCTCAACCGCCAACGTTGGCGTGTCGTCGTCCGTCAATTACCTGGACGTCGGGTTGAAGCTGGAAGTCGAGCCCTCGGTTCACCTTGATGACGAGGTCGCCATCAAGGTGAACCTGGAAGTGAGCAGTATTGCCAAGGAAGTCACCGGGCCGGCCGGCTCGCTGGCCTATCAGGTGGGCACGCGCAGTGCGATCACGTCCCTACGTCTGCGCGACGGTGAAACCCAGGTGCTTGCCGGGCTCATCAGCGACGAGGAGCGCAGTTCCGCCAATCGCCTGCCGGGCCTTGGCGAATTGCCCGGTGTCGGGCGCCTGTTCAGCAGCCAGCGGGATGTGGGCAACAAGACCGAGATTGTGCTGCTGATCACGCCCAGGATCCTGCGCAATATTGCCAAATCCGGTTCTGCCAGCCCGACGCAGGCGGCTGGGACGGAATCGACGGTGGGGGCCTTGCCGCTGTTGATCGGGGCTACCCGGGCGGGCGCGCTGGGGCTCAAGTCTCCGGCGGGCGCAGCGTTGCCCCCTGCAGTGGCCCAGGCCTTGGTGGCCTCGGCTGCGGCACCGACGGGGGTTTCCGCGTCCGTTGAAGGCGTAAGGCCCGCGCTCAGGCTGGAGGTGCCGGACGAGGTGCATCCGGGTGAGGAGTTTGCGGTGACCGTGACGCTTGAAAGCGTTGCCGGGGAGGGCTGCTCACTCCAGATGGGGTTCGATTCCTCCCTCGTGGACATCGTCGACGGGCAGAGCGAGCGTGGTGACGTCGTCGTCCTGCAACTCCCGGCGGGCCCGGCGTCCAGTCTCGCGGTTCGTTTCCGGGCCCGGCCCGGCGCCGTGGGGCGAGCCGGCTTCAGTCTGTTGTCCGCGCAGGGACTGACGCCGGGGCAGGGGCAGGCTGTCTTACTGCCGGCACCCGGCGGCGTCCAGATCGTGCCCTGAGCCATGAGCGGCCGTGGCTTTACCCTGATCGAGATGCTTGTCACCGTAGCCGTGGTGGCGGTACTCGCTGCCATGGCCGTGCCCGTCGGGCTCGTCACCGTCCAGCGCGCGAAGGAAGGCGAACTGCGCACGGCCCTGCGCCAGATCCGGGAAGGCATCGACACCTACAAGCGCTATGTCGACGAAGGGCGCATTGCCCGGGCGGCGGATGCGAACGGCTATCCGCCGCACCTCGAAGATCTTGTCCGGGGCGCGCCTGACGCCAAATCGCCCGGTGCCGCCCGGATCTACGTGATGCGGCGTATTCCGCGTGACCCCTTCAATACCGATGCCGCGATCGCGGCATCAGAAACCTGGGGTCGGCGCAGCTATGCCAGTCCTCCCGATGCGCCCGAGGAAGGTAGGGACGTCTTCGACGTGTATTCCCGGAGTCCCAGCATCGGACTCAACGGAATTCCCTACCGGGACTGGTGATGACACCTCGGCGACCCATTCCTTGCAAGGGCTTCACGCTGGTGGAATTGCTGGTGGTGATGGCCATCGTTGCGATGCTGCTGTCCATCGCGGCGCCGCGCTATTTCGGTCATCTGGCACGCGCCCGGGAGGCTGCGCTGGCCGAAACCCTGGCCGTTACACGTGACGCCATCGACAAGTTCAACGGGGATGTGGGGCGTTATCCCCGTGATCTCGACGAACTGGTCACGGGACGCTATCTGCGGGCCCTGCCACTTGACCCGCTTACCGAACGCCGGGACGACTGGATATTGGTTGCTCCTCCGGATGGCGGGGAAGGCGTATCGGATCTTCACAGCAGCGCGCAGGGAACCGCTCGTGACGGACGGGCCTTCAACGCCTTATGATGCGGCGAAAACATCAGGGGGGCGCCACCTATCTGCTCACGCTGTTTGCGGTGGCTGCGCTGGGTGTGGCGCTTGCCCGTTTTGGGGCCGTGTGGACGACGACGCTCCAGCGCGAACGGGAGGCCGAACTGATCTTTATTGGCGGCGAGTTTGCTCGGGCGATGGCCAGCTATCGCAGTGCGGGATCCGGTACTGAGCCCGAGGCGCCGCCGGAACTGGAGAGCCTGCTGCTGGATCCCCGCTTTCCCTATGTCCGGCGCCACCTGCGCAAGCTGTACAGGGATCCGATGACAGGGAAGGCGGACTGGTTGATCGAGCGACAGGGCGGGCGCATCGTTGGCGTGCGCAGCCGCTCCACGCAGCATGCGCTGCGGTGCGCCGCTTTGCCCGCTTGGGTCCGCAATGTTGCGAGAGTTCCGGAGGATGCGCGCTATTCCGACTGGCTCTTTCACCCGGAAGAGAGGAGTGGCGCCCGAAATCATGGGGAGACTGCGTCGGAAAGCGGTTCCTTGTGGCCCCCATCAAGATGACCGCTGAGCGGTCGCGCCCAGATGGGTGATCACTGCCCGCTTCTGCCGGCTCCGAACCCGCAATCGACCCGATAACAAAAAAGCCAACCCTCGCGGATTGGCTTTTCTGCTTGCTTGTCTTGGCTCCTCGACCTGGGCTCGAACCAGGGACCTACGGATTAACAGTCCGGCGCTCTACCGACTGAGCTATCGAGGATCTGACGGGGTGGTTACGCATTTCAGGAATGCATCACCGAAAAGTGTTCTGGCTCCTCGACCTGGGCTCGAACCAGGGACCTACGGATTAACAGTCCGGCGCTCTACCGACTGAGCTATCGAGGAACAGAGGCGCGCATTCTAGTTGCGAAGACAGTGCACGTCAAGGCGATCATGCGCGCGCAACACACCCGCCCCGGGGATGCCGGGGCAGGGTGAGGGTCAGGCCTTGAGGACGGCGGCGATGGCGTCGGCGACGTAGTCCAGGTTCTTGCTGTTCAGCGCAGCCAGGCAGATGCGGCCGGTGCCGACGGCGTAGATGCCGAATTCGGTCTTCATGCGCTCCACCTGGGCGGCGGAGAGGCCGGTGTAGGAGAACATGCCGCGCTGCTTGATCACGAAGGAGAAGTCCTGGTCGACCTTGCGGGCGGCAAGCTGTTCGACGAGGCCGGTGCGCATGGCACGGATGCGCTCGCGCATGCCGGCCAGTTCGGCTTCCCACTGGGCGCGCAGTTCGGGGGTGGACAGCACCGCCGCGACGATGGCGCCGCCGTGGATCGGCGGGTTGGAGTAGTTGGTGCGGATCACGCGCTTGAGCTGGGACAGTACGCGGGCGGACTCGTCCTTGTTCTGGGTGACGATGGACAGGGCGCCGACGCGCTCGCCGTACAGCGAAAAGCTCTTCGAGAAGGAGCTGGAAACAAAGAAGGACAGGCCGGAGGCGGCGAACAGGTTGACTGCCACGGCGTCCGGTTCGATGCCGTCGGCGAAGCCCTGGTAGGCCATGTCGAGGAAAGGCACCAGGCCGCGGGTGGCACAGGCCTTGACGACCTCAGCCCACTGGGCTTCAGTGAGGTCGGCGCCGGTCGGGTTGTGGCAGCAGGCGTGCAGGACGATGATGGAACCGGCCGGCAGGCTGTTGAGCGTGGCGATCATGCCTTCGGCGTTGGCGCCGCGGGTGGCCGGATCGTAATAGGGGTAGTTCTCGACCGGGAAGCCGGCGGCCTCGAAGAGGGCACGGTGGTTTTCCCAGGACGGATCGGAGATGTAAACGGTGGCGCCGGGCACGACGCGCTTGAGCAGGTCGGCACCGATCTTGAGGGCGCCGGTGCCGCCGAGGGCCTGGGCGGTGACCACACGGCCATCGGACAGCAGCGGGCTGGCAGCGCCGAAGAGCAGGTTCTGCACGGCGTTGTTGTAGGCGGCAGGGCCTTCGATGGGCTGGTAGCCGCGCGGCGGCGCCGCTTCGAGGCGGGCCTTTTCGGCGGTCTTGACGGCGGCCAGCAGGGGGATCTTGCCGTTGTCGTCGAAGTAGACGCCGACGCCGAGGTTGACCTTGGTGTTGCGGGTGTCCGCATTGAAGGCTTCGTTCAGGCCAAGGATCGGATCGCGGGGGGCCATGTCCACCGCGGCGAAGATCGAAGAGCTCATGGATTCTCCAGTTGGGCGAAGGGTGCGCGCTGCTGCGGGGCGCGCGCTGGGCGATAATGCAGGGCTGCCGGTGTTTCCCGGCGGGCACGGCATTCTGACTCAAAACTGACATTTTATCATGGCCGATCAAACCGATAGCGGGCGCGTGGTGTGCTTCGAGGGCAGCCCCTTCCGTCTTCACCAGCCCTTCCCGCCGGCCGGCGACCAGCCCGAGGCGATCCGCCTGCTGGCGGAGGGCATTGGCGATGGCCTGATGTTCCAGACCCTGCTGGGTGTGACCGGGTCGGGCAAGACTTACACCATGGCCAACGTGATCGCCCGCTGCGGCCGCCCGGCGCTGGTGCTGGCCCACAACAAGACGCTGGCCGCGCAGTTGTATGCGGAGTTCCGCGAGTTCTTCCCGGAGAACGCGGTGGAGTACTTCGTGAGCTATTACGACTACTACCAGCCGGAAGCCTACGTGCCGTCCCGCGACCTCTTCATCGAGAAGGACTCGTCCATCAACGAGCACATCGAGCAGATGCGCCTGTCCGCCACCAAGAGCCTGATGGAGCGGCGCGACGTGGTGATCGTGGCTTCCGTGTCGTGCATCTACGGGATCGGCGATCCGGTGGATTACCACGCCATGGTGCTACACCTGCGTGAAGGCGAGCGCATGGCCCACCGGGATCTGGTGCAGCGCCTGGTGGCAATGCAGTACACCCGCTCCGACGTGGATTTCCGGCGCGGCACCTTCCGTGTGCGGGGCGACGTGATCGATATCTTTCCGGCGGAAAACGCCGAGTACGCCCTGCGTGTCGAGATGTTCGACGACGAGATCGAGCACCTGACCCTGTTCGACCCTCTTACCGGACACCTCAAGCAGAAGATCGTGCGCTTCACGGTGTATCCGTCGAGTCACTACGTGACGCCGCGGGCTACGGTGTTGCGGGCCATTGAGGCCATCAAGGACGAGCTGCGCACACGCATCCAGACCTTCCAGACCGGCGGCAAGCTGGTGGAGGCCCAGCGCATCGAGCAGCGCACCCGCTTCGACCTGGAGATGCTCAACGAGCTGGGCTTCTGCAAGGGCATCGAGAACTACTCGCGACACCTCTCCGGCCGTGCCGCGGGCGAGCCGCCGCCGACGCTGATCGACTACCTCCCGGCGGACGGGCTGATGTTCATCGACGAATCCCACGTCACCATCGGCCAGGTGGGCGCCATGTACAAGGGCGATCGTTCGCGCAAGGAAAACCTGGTGGAGTACGGCTTCCGCCTGCCGTCGGCGCTGGACAACCGGCCGCTGAAGTTCGAGGAGTTCGAGCGTCTGCTACCCCAGACCGTGTTCATCTCGGCGACGCCGGCGGCTTACGAAGCGGCACACCAGGGCCAGGTCGTGGAGCAGGTGGTGCGGCCGACCGGGCTGGTGGATCCGGTGATCCACGTGCGGCCGGCATCTACCCAGGTGGACGATCTGCTCGGCGAGATCAAGCTGCGGGTCGCCGTCGAGGAGCGCGTACTGGTGACGGTGCTCACCAAGCGGCTGGCGGAGGATCTCACGGAATACCTGGCAGAGAACGGCATCCGCGTGCGCTACCTGCACTCGGACATCGACACGGTGGAGCGCGTCGAGATCATCCGCGATCTGCGCCTCGGGCACTTCGACGTGCTGGTGGGCATCAACCTGCTGCGGGAGGGGCTGGACATTCCCGAAGTGTCCCTGGTGGCAATCCTCGATGCGGACAAGGAGGGCTTCCTGCGCTCGGAGCGGTCCCTGATCCAGACCATTGGCCGCGCCGCGCGTCATCTGCACGGCACGGCCATCCTCTACGCCGACCGGATCACGGATTCCATGCGCGCCGCCATGGGCGAGACCGAGCGCCGTCGCGCAAGACAGCTGGCTTTCAATGCCGAGAACGGCATTACACCGCGCAGCGTGACAAAGCGCATAAAAGACATCATCGACGGCGTATATGATGCGAAGGACGAGGATGCTGCTGTCGTGGCTGCCGAGCCCGCTGCGGAGTATGCCGCGATGGACGAGAAGGCCCTGGCCCGGACGATCCGGCAACTCGAGAAGGACATGCTCGAACACGCTCGCAATCTGGATTTCGAGAAGGCCGCCGCGGTACGGGACCAGTTGTTCCGGCTGCGCAGGCAGGCCTTCGGTGCCGAAACCCACGATACGAGCCTCCCTCCGGACGCGAACCGCTGATCGATTGGAAGATTTTGGTGCTGACCCTTGTACGGACGGCCCGCCGCCTGCTTAAATTACCAGCAGGAGGAGGGACGCCCATAATGAAAATATTATTTGTCTGCACCGGCAATATCTGCCGGTCGCCGACGGCGGAGGGGGTTGCGCGCCGCTGGTTGGCCATGACGGGTCTGGAGGGCATCGTCGGAGTCGATTCGGCGGGCATCCAGGGTTACCACGCCGGTGAAGCGCCGGATCCACGAGCCCAGACCGCAGCAATGCGGCGTGGCTACGATCTGTCGCGGCTGCGCGCACGCAAGGTGCTGCTCAAGGACTTCGCCGAATTCGACCTGATCCTGGCCATGGATCGGGATCATTTCCACTATCTGCGGGACATGGCGCCGGAAGGCTGCAAGCACAAGGTGCGCATGTTCATGAGCTTCGCCCAGACCCATCGCCGCGATGACGTGCCCGATCCTTACTATGGCGGGATCACCGGATTCGACGCGGTGCTGGACATGTGCGAGGACGCGGTGCAGGGACTGATCGACGATATCCGTCCGGACGTGGAGCGCCGTCACCGCTCGGTGGTGTAGACGCGCAGCGTGCGTCGAGCGCCGGAAGCGGCGCGCAGTCCGCCACGCGCCCATGAAAAAGGCCAACCCCTGCGGGTTGGCCTTTTTGTTGGCGGGATCGCCGGTCCTTACTTGGCCCCGGTTTCCACCTGAACGAGCGGCTCCTCCGCCACCGGTGCCACCGCGCGACGACGGCGTCCCAAAGGCTGGGCCGGTTCGACCGGCGCCACGGGTGCGGCAGCGTCACGACGGGTCTCGATGAGGATCAGGCCGCTGTCCTTGAGGGTCTCGTCCAGCGTGGCGACCGCTTCTTCGACCACGGGCAGGGCCTCGACGACGGGTGCCGCTGCAGGCGCCTCCAGGGGCACTTCAACGGGCGTCGCGAAGAAGGATGGGGCCGCCGCGGGCGCGTCAGCCACGCCGGGCTCGGGCACAGGCGCCGTCTCGGGTTCGGTCGGCGTTTCCTGGGGCACGGTTTCCTCCACGGCTGCGACGGGGGCGACCGCGTCCACCACGGGCGCTTCGGCCGTCACCGGGGCCGCGTCGGACGCCACCTCTGCGGCCGGCTCGAACACGGGTTCGACCGATGCAGCCGCGGCACTCACGGTTTCCACTTGCTGCGGCACGACGGCCTCGACCACGGCCGGCTCGATGGCAGGCGTGTCGGTCACGGCCGGGGTGTCGGCTTCAGCCGCGGGCACGGCTTCGGCGACCTCCGCTGCGGCGGTGCCGATCTCGAGCTCACCCTGGGCAGCGCTCTCGCTGGTGCCGGACTCCTCGTTGCGACGACCGCCGCGACGGCCGCGGCGACGGCGATTGCGCTCGCCATTGCCTTCGCCTTCACTGGTCGGCGCAGGCATCGCGGCGTCCACGACGGCGACACTGGCAACGGCTTCAAGCTTGTTGTCAGCATCGCTGACCGCGGCTTCCGTCTCGACGGCGCGCGGTGCCTGGGCGCTATTGCGGTTGCGGCCGCGGCCTTCGCCGCGCTCGCTGCGTTCACCCCGCTCGGCGCGTTCCGGACGCTCGCCCCGTTCGCCGCGCTCCTGGCGTTCGCCGCGCTGGCGCTGCGGCTTTTCGCGGGTTTCGGCGGCGGCTTCGGGTGCGCGGGTGTCGCGGGGCTCGTTACGCTCGCTCCGCTCGGAACGTTCAGCGCGTTCGCCGCGCTCTTCCCGCTGGCCGTCGCGACGGTTGCGGCCATCCCGGCGGTTGCGGTCGTTGCGGGAGCGGGATTCGCGACGGGCAGGTTCCGGCTGGGCGACGACCGGCGCGGGCTCCGGCTGCTTCTCGCCGCGGAAGAAGGCGAAGATGCGGGCGAGCAGGCCGGGCTGGCTTTCGGGCACGGGGGCAGGGGCCGGTGCGGGCTTGGCTTCCACGGTGGGGGCCGGCTGGTCCGGAGTGATGCCCTTGACGGCGGCTTCCTGGCGGGCCGGACGATCATTGCTGGCCGACGGCGGGGTGTAGGTCACGTCAGACGGCTGGGTCGCCATCTTGTAGCTGGGCAGGACGTGCTCTTCCTGGTTGAGCTGGTCGTGACGCAGGCGCACGATTTCGTGCTGCGGGGTTTCCAGGTGACGGTTGGGGATGAGGATGAGGTTGACCTTGTGGCGCACCTCGATCTTGGCGATGTCGTCGCGCTTTTCGTTGAGGAGGAAGGTCGCCACATCGACGGGGACCTGGCAGTGCAGGGCGCCGGTGTTGTCCTTCATGGCCTCTTCTTCGAGGATGCGCAGGATGTGCAGGGCCGAGGATTCGGTGCTGCGGATGTGGCCGGTGCCGTTGCAGCGCGGGCAGGGGATGTAGCTGGTTTCGGCGAGGGCGGGGCGCAGGCGCTGGCGCGACAGTTCGAGCAGGCCGAAGCGGCTGATCTTGCCGGTCTGGACGCGGGCGCGGTCGTAGCGCAGGGCGTCGCGCAGGCGGTTCTCGACCTCGCGCTGGTTCTTCTGGGACTCCATGTCGATGAAGTCGATGACGATGAGGCCGCCCAGGTCGCGCAGACGCAGCTGGCGGGCGACTTCGTCGGCCGCTTCGCAGTTGGTCTTGAAGGCGGTTTCCTCGATGTCGGCGCCGCGGGTGGCGCGGCCGGAGTTCACGTCCACGGACACCAGGGCTTCGGTGTGGTCGATGACGATGGCGCCGCCGGAGGGCAGGTTGACCGTGCGCGAGTAGGCCGACTCGATCTGGTGCTCGATCTGGAAGCGGGAGAACAGGGGCACGTCGTCGTGGTAGCGCTTGACCCGGTTCACGTTGGTGGGCATCACGTGGGCCATGAACTGGCGGGCCTGCTCGTACACGTCGTCGGTGTCGATGAGGATCTCGCCGATGTCCGGCTGGAAGTAGTCCCGGATGGCGCGGATGACGAGGCTGCCTTCCTGATAGATGAGGAAGGCGCCGGCCTGGGCCTGGGCGGCGCCGTCGATGGCGCGCCACAGCTGCAGCAGGTAGTTGAGGTCCCACTGGAGCTCTTCGGCGCTGCGGCCGATGGCCGCGGTGCGGGCGATGAGGCTCATGCCGCCGGGCACTTCGAGCTGGTCCATGACGTCGCGCAGCTCGGCGCGCTCGTCCCCTTCCACGCGCCGCGACACACCGCCGCCGCGGGGATTGTTGGGCATCAGCACGAGGTAGCGGCCGGCCAGGGAGACGAAGGTGGTGAGGGCAGCGCCCTTGTTGCCACGCTCGTCCTTCTCGACCTGGACGATCAGCTCCTGGCCTTCCTTGAGGGCTTCCTTGATGGAGGCGCGGCTGGCTTCGACACCCGGCTGGAAGTAGGCGCGGGAGATTTCCTTGAAGGGCAGGAATCCGTGACGCTCGGCGCCGTAGTCGACGAACGCGGCTTCGAGGCTGGGCTCGATGCGCGTGATGACGGCCTTGTAGATGTTGCTTTTACGTTGTTCCTTGGCGGCAGATTCAATGTCAAGGTCAATGAGTTTCTGACCATCGACAATGGCAACGCGGAGTTCCTCTGCCTGCGTTGCATTGAAGAGCATGCGCTTCATTCGTCTTTTTCTCCCGCGAGACACACGGGCAGGACGAACCGCGCCACCGCCTAGGAGCGGTGACTTAGTTTGGCGTGATCGCGACCATCCTTCATTGAGGGGGGAATCAAACTAACGGGGGCGGCGGAATTCGTCTGAGTCGCACCCTGAACCGCGTTCTGCGCCGGCTTCAGGGTCGTCAATCTGCGTGTGCGCCTGCGCGCAATAGGTGCAAGTTTATTGTCGAATACAGTACCATCGCCCTCTTTTGTCTGGCGACGGACCTTCCTGTGACTTTTTCGGGAGCAGGGAAGGCGCAGTGGGCGCTTCCGCACATCGCTCTGGAAAGGGGCGCGGGCCGGCGTTGAATTTCGATACTCCGTGCCAGACGGAGTGCGCGCATCAACGAATGTCGTGGGCAGGCGCGACGGTTCCGGACCGAAAAAGCCGCTAGACAGTATATTTCAAAACGATGGCCTTGAGTAAAGCCCCCGCAGTGAGTCGCGTAATGGTCGATGAGTCCGCCGCCGGCCAGCGTATCGACAATTTTCTGATCCGCCATTGCAAGGGTGTGCCGAAGAGTCACGTCTATCGCATCCTGCGCAGTGGCGAGGTGCGCGTGAATAGCCGCCGGGTGGCACAGACCTATCGCCTGCAGTCCGGTGACGAGGTGCGCATCCCGCCCCTGCGTCTGGCCGAGCGGGAGGACAGCTCGCCGGTGCCGGTGGGCAAGGCTTTCGCGATCGCCTATGAGGACGAGGCGCTGCTGGTGCTGGACAAGCCGGCCGGCCTGGCCGTGCATGGGGGCAGCGGCGTGAGCTTCGGTGTCATCGAACAGCTGCGCCGGCAGCGGCCGGAGGCGCGCTTTCTGGAGCTGGTCCATCGTCTCGACCGGGAAACGTCCGGACTGCTCATCGTGGCCAAGAAGCGCAGCGCGCTCACGGTGCTCCACGACATGATGCGCGACGGGCGGGTGCAGAAGCGCTACCTGACCCTCGTTGCGGGGCGCTGGATGAATCCGCTGCAACATGTGAAGGCGCCGCTGCTCAAATATCTGACCGAAGGCGGCGAGCGGCGCGTCAGTGTGCACCCGGACGGCAAGCCGGCCCACAGCATCGTGCGTCTGCACAGGCGCTGGCAGAGCTGCAGCCTGGTGGAGGTGGAGCTGAAGACCGGGCGTACCCACCAGATCCGCGTACACCTGACGCACCAGGGCTTTCCTTTGTACGGGGACGACAAGTACGGTGACTTCGCTCTCAACAAGCAGCTCGAGAAGGCCGGACTGAAGCGCATGTTCCTGCACGCGGCGCATCTGGCCTTCCGCCATCCGCTGACCGATGCGCCGATCGAACTTTCGGCGCCGCTGCCGGACGAACTTGCGGCCTTCATTGTGGCCGTGGAACAGGCTGAGGAGCGGGACTATGGTTAAGCGATTCGATCTGATCGTCTTTGACTGGGACGGGACGCTGATGGATTCGGCGGCCGCCATCGTCCGCGCCATCCAGTCGGCCAGCACCGATCTGGGCCTGCCGGTGCCCGACGATGCGCGGGCCCGTCATGTGATCGGACTGGGGCTGGTGGACGCCCTGCGCCATGCGGTGCCGGACCTGGCCGAACACGACTACCCGCGCATGGTGGAGCGCTATCGCCACCATTACCTGTCCGGCGATCACGAACTGACCCTCTTTGACGGCACCTTTGACATGGTGGAAGCCCTTCATGGGCGCGGCCATCTGCTGGCGGTGGCGACCGGCAAGAGCCGCAAGGGTCTGGAACGGGCGCTGGGGTTCTCGGGTCTCGGTCGCTTCTTTCACGCCACCCGCTGCGCAGACGAGTGCTTCTCCAAGCCCCATCCGCAGATGCTGGAAGAGCTGCTGGACGAGCTGGGCGTGATGCCCGACGCCTGCCTGATGATCGGCGACACGACCCACGATCTGCAGATGGCGCGCAATGCCGGCGTGGCGGCGCTGGCGGTCAGCTTCGGCGCCCATCCGGTCGAACAGCTCGAGGCAGAGGCGCCGCTGGCCTGCCTCCATTCACCGGTGGCCTTGCGCGACTGGCTGGAGCGGCACGCGTGATCTGTCGGTCTGACGAGGTCCTGGAAGGGGGCGACGGCATCCGCTTCACGGTTCAGGTGTGTGGTGAGGCCGTTGCAGCCTTTTTGGTGCGCTACGGCGGACGGGTGTATGCCTACCGCAACAGTTGCGCCCATGTGCCGGTGGAACTGGACTGGCAACCGGGGAGATTCTTCGATACTGGTGGGACGTATCTGATCTGTGCCACCCACGGGGCGCTGTACGAACCGGAATCCGGCTACTGCGTGGCCGGTCCGTGCCGGGGCCGTCGCCTGGTTCCGGTGGCGGTGGAGGAGCGGGACGGCGGCGTGTTTCTGAAGGGCGTACTGGGCGCCTGAGTGCTCAGCCGGCCAGGATCAGAAAGACGGTCGGGTGCCGGGCCAGTTCTGGCGCGGCGCTCTTTCTCCAGGCCGCCACCGTGCGGGTGGCGATCCATTCGCTGTCGAGGCTCAGGTCGCGGGCCACGCACAGGCGCGTGGTAGGTGCGCAGACGGTGCGCAGGGCCTCGAACATGCGTTCGTTGCGATAGGGCGTCTCGATGAACAGCTGGGTGCGCTGCTGGCGGCCGGATTCGGCTTCCAGTTCGCGGATGCGTCGGTTGCGGGCGTCCTCGTCCACCGGAAGGTAGCCGTGGAAGGCGAAGCTCTGGCCGTTGAGGCCCGAGGCCATGAGGGCCAGCAGCAGGGACGACGGCCCCACCAGCGGTACCACGCGCACGCCGGCTTCATGGGCGCGGCGCACCAGCAGGGCCCCCGGATCGGCGACAGCCGGGCAGCCCGCTTCCGACATCAGGCCGCCGTCGGTGCCGGCGAGAATGGGGGCGAGGAGCGCGTCGAGATCGGCCGGGTTGGGCTTGTCGGGCAGCTCGCGGATGTCCAGCTCGCGCAGCGGGCGGGGGTGCTCCAGGCGCTTGAGTTCGGCGCGGGCGGACTTGGCGTTCTCGACCACGAAATAGTCGAGGGCGCAGGCTTGCGCGGCCACGCCGGCGGGTGTGGTGAGGGCGGTGGGGGCGGGCCCCAGGCTCACCGGCACGAGATACAGCGTGCCGGCCATCAGGGCAGGGCGATGCCTTCGGCACGCAGCATGCGGGCGAGGGCGATGAGCGGCAGGCCCACCAGGGCGTTGGGGTCGTCACCGGTGAGCGCGTCCAGCAAGGTGATGCCGAGGCCCTCGGACTTGGCGCTGCCTGCGCAGTCGAGGGGACGTTCACGCTCGACGTAGCGGACGATCTCGTCCTCGCTCAGGGCGCGGAAGCGCACCTCGGTCGGCACCACATCCACCTGCACGGCGCCATTGCGGGTGTTGAGCAGCGCCAGGGCGGTGTGGAAGACGACCGTCTGCCCGCTCATGGTCTTGAGTTGCGCGACGGCGCGTTCGACGCAGCCCGGCTTGCCGAAACGGTGTTCGCCGAGGGCCGCCACCTGGTCGCTGCCGATGATCAGTGCATCGGGAAACTGTGCCGCGACCGCACGGGCCTTGCCGACGGCGAGCCGCTCGGCGGTGGCGCGGGGGCTCTCGTCGGGCAGTGGCGATTCGTCGATGTCCGGTCGGGCCACGTCGAAGGGCAGGCCGAAGCGCAGCAGGAGTTCCCGGCGGTAGGCCGAGGTGGAGGCGAGGACGAGTTTCATCGGGGCGGGGCCCGGAGTGCCGGAACGTGAACGCATCGAGGCACACCGTGCGAACTGGGTTTTGACACGGGCAGCCCGAAATAATATCATTCCGCGCTTATGTCGCAAGAAGGCTTCGTGATCGATCTTCGGGCGCTCGCCAGGGATGGCCGGCACGTCGAGGGTGAAATTCCGGTGGCCCGGCTCGAACGACTCGCCGATTCGGTGAGCGATCCGGTGGGTTCAGTGTGGTTTCGCTTTGACGGGGTGCGGGACGACGATGGCAAGCTGTTCGCCGATCTGATGATCCGGACTGAGTTGACGCTGCAGTGTCAGCGTTGTCTCGATGCGCTGCGCCTGCCCTGCGTGATCCATAACCGTCTGCTGCTCCTGCGCCCTGGCGAGGAGATTCCGGAAGACGATCTGGAAAACGATGAGGTGGATGCGCTGGAGGTCGAGCCGCGGACCGACGTGCTGGCGCTGGTGGAGGATGAACTGCTCCTCGCGCTGCCGCTGGTGCCCCGTCACGAGGCTTGCGAAGCGCCGGTGAAAGCCGGCGGCGATGAAGAGATTTCCCCCTTCGCCGTGTTGCGGAATCTGCGCGGCAAGGCTTAAGTATTCCTCAAGGAGTGTTTCATGGCTGTCCAACAGAACAAGAAGTCCCCGTCCAAGCGCGGTATGCACCGTTCCCACGATTTCCTGGTGGCTCCCCCGCTGGCCGTCGAGCCGACCACCGGTGAGGTGCATCTGCGCCACCACGTGTCGCCTTCCGGCGTCTATCGTGGCAAGAAGGTTGCCAAGGCCAAGGGCGAATAATCTCCCCGGTCCGAAAGCGGCGCGGCACCCCTGGGTGAACGCGCCGTTTTTGCGAGTGAACCTCTTGCCCGACAGCGAATGACAGTCACCCTGGCGATCGACTGCATGGGGGGCGATCACGGCCCCTCCGTCACCGTTCCGGCGGCCTTGCGCTTTCTCGATACCGATCCGGATGTCCGGGTGGTGCTGGTGGGGCGTGCCGAAGCCGTAGAACAGCAACTCGGTGTGGCCCAGGTGCGCTACGGCGAGCGCCTGAGCATCCGCCATGCCACCGAAGTGGTCGGCATGGACGAGCCGCCGGCCCTCGCGATGCGCAACAAAAAGGACTCGTCCATGCGCGTGGCGGTGGATCTGGTCAAATCCGGAGACGCCCAGGCGGCCGTGTCGGCCGGCAATACTGGCGCGCTGATGGCCATCTCCCGCTTCGTGCTGAAGACGCTGCCGGGTATCGACCGGCCGGCGATCTGCAGCACGCTGCCGACCCTGCGTGGGCAGACGCATGTCCTCGACCTGGGTGCCAATGTGGATTGCTCGCCCGCGCATCTGCTCCAGTTCGGCATCATGGGTGCCATGCTGGTGGCTGCGGTCGAGCACAATGAGCGTCCGAGCGTCGGTCTCCTCAACATCGGTGAGGAAGACATCAAGGGTAACGAGACGGTCAAGCAGGCCGGCGAGCTGTTGCGCCATAGCGGACTCAATTTCTATGGCAACGTGGAAGGCAACGACATCTACAAGGGCACCGTGGATGTAGTGGTCTGCGACGGTTTCGTCGGCAACGTGGCCCTCAAGACCTCCGAAGGCCTGGCCCAGATGCTGGCCACCTTCCTGCGCGAGCAGTTCTCCCGCAACTGGGTGACCAAGCTGGCGGCCGTCTTCGCCATGTCGGCCCTCAAGGGCTTCAAGCACAAGGTGGATTCGCGCCGCTACAACGGCGCGGCCCTTCTGGGTCTGCGTGGAGTGGTGGTGAAGAGCCATGGCGCCGCCGACGTCTTTGCCTTTGAGCAGGCTATCCGGCGTGCAGTGGAAGCGGCGCGCAACAATCTGATCGAGCGCATCAGCGCACGCATGGAACGGGAGAGGCCCGCGGCATGATCTATGCACGAGTGGCCGGCACGGGCAGCTATCTGCCCGGCGCGCCGGTGACCAACGACGACCTGGTGGCCCGCGGCATTGACACATCCGATGCGTGGATCCAGGAGCGCACCGGCATCCGCAGCCGCCACCTGGCTTCGCCCGAAGTCACCTCCAGCCAGTTGGCCCAGGAGGCCAGCCTGCGGGCCCTGGAGGCGGCCGCCTGTACGCCCAACGACATCGATCTGGTGATCGTCGCCACCTCCACGCCTGATTACATCTTTCCGAGTACTGCCACGCTCCTGCAGGCCCGGCTGGGCATGAGCAACGGTGCGCCGGCGTTTGATGTCCAGGCTGTCTGTGCCGGTTTCGCCTTCGCCATCGCCACGGCCGAAAAGTTCATCCGTTCGGGTTCGCACAAGCGTGCCCTGGTGGTCGGTGCCGAGGTCTTCTCGCGCATCCTCGATTGGAACGATCGCGGCACCTGCGTGCTCTTCGGTGACGGTGCCGGTGCGGTGGTGCTCGAAGCGTCCGAGCGACCGGGGATCCTGGCCACCGCGCTGCACGCCGATGGAGCGCAGAATCAGATCCTGTGCGTGCCGGGGCAGATCAGCCGGGGTCAGGTGACCGGCGATCCTTTCCTGCGGATGGATGGTCAGGCAGTGTTCAAGTTTGCTGTCAAGGTGTTGTCCGACGTGGCCAAGGAAGTGGCCGAGCTGGGGGGCGTGCCCCTCGACGCGGTGGATTGGCTGATTCCGCATCAGGCCAACATCCGCATCATCCAGGCCACCGGCAAGCGCCTGGGCGTCGCGCCGGAGCGGGTGATCGCCACCGTGGGCGAGCACGGCAACACTTCGGCGGCCTCGATTCCGCTGGCCCTCGATGCGGCGGTTCGCGACGGGCGCATCCGGCGCGGCCAGAAGGTGATCCTGGAAGGCATCGGCGGCGGCTTCGCGTGGGGCGCGCTGCTCCTCGAATACTGAGTTCTCGATACGGCATCGAAGGGTCCACAACAATGAATTTCGCGTTTGTTTTTCCTGGTCAGGGGTCCCAGTCCGTCGGGATGATGGCCGCCTACGGCGATTCCGCGGTGATCCGTGACACCTTCGCCGAAGCCTCCGCAGCGCTCGGTGAAGACCTCTGGCAGATGGTGGCGGATGGCCCCGCCGAAACCTTGGCGCTGACCGTCAACACCCAGCCGTTGATGCTGACGGCCGGCATTGCCGTCTATCGCGAATGGATCGCCCGCGGTGGCCGTACGCCGGCGCTGGTGGCCGGTCACAGCCTGGGTGAGTACTCGGCGCTGGTGGCGGCCGGTGCACTGGGCTTTCAGGACGCGGTCAAGCTGGTGCGTCTGCGCGCCCAGGCCATGCAGGAAGCCGTACCGGCCGGCGAAGGTGCCATGGCGGCGCTGATGGGCCTCGATCAGCCTGCTGCGGCCGAAGCCTGCGCCGAAGCGGCCCAGGGTGAAGTCGTCTCGCCGGCCAACCTCAACTCGCCGGGGCAGATCGTCATCGCCGGTGCCCGTGCCGCGGTGGAGCGCGCCATTGCGGTCGCCAAGACCAAGGGCGCCAAGCGCGGCGTGCTGCTGCCGGTGAGCGCGCCCTTCCACTGCGCACTGATGAAGCCGGCGGCCGAGCGGCTCGCCGTGGCGCTGGCCGATATCGTCGTGGCGGCGCCGGCCATTCCGGTGCTCAACAACGTGGACGTGGCGGTCGAGACCGATCCGGCCCGCATCAAGGACGCGTTGGTGCGCCAGGCCTATTCGCCGGTGCGCTGGATCGAGTCCGTCCAGGCGATTGCGGGGCGCGGCCTGACGCACGTCTACGAGTGCGGTCCCGGCAAGGTGCTGGCGGGCATGACCAAGCGTATTGAGGGCAGCCTCACCGGCGGCGCGATCGCCGACGCGGCCAGCCTTGACGAGATTCTCCAGACGACGGGGGCGGCATGAGTCAGGTTTTGCAGGGACAGGTGGCGCTGGTGACCGGCGCCTCGCGGGGCATTGGACGGGCGATCGCCCTCGAACTGGGGCGCCTCGGCGCGACGGTGATCGGCACGGCGACCTCCGAAGCGGGCGCTGCCGACATCCAGGCCGGGCTCGACGCGGCTGGGGTCAGCGGCCGCGGCATGATGTTGAACGTCACCGACGCCGCGGCCTGCGAAGCGGCGCTGGCCGAGATCGAAAAGGCCTTCGGTCCGGTGCTGGTGCTGGTGAACAACGCCGGCATCACCCGCGACAACCTGTCCATGCGCATGAAGGACACGGAATGGGACGCGGTGATCGACACCAACCTGAAGGCGGTGTTTCGCATGTCGCGGCTGGTCACCAAGGGCATGATGAAGGCCCGTAACGGTCGCATCATCAACATCACCTCGGTGGTGGGCAGCTCGGGCAATCCCGGCCAGGCCAACTATGCGGCGGCCAAGGCCGGCGTAGCAGGCATGACCCGTTCCCTCGCCCAGGAACTGGGCAGTCGCAACATCACGGTCAATTGCGTGGCGCCGGGGTTCATCGACACCGACATGACCAAGGAACTGCCCGAAGATCAGAAAAAGGCGCTGCAGACGAAGATCGCCCTCGGTCGTCTGGGCAAGCCCGAAGAAATCGCGGCGGTCGTGGGCTTCCTCGCCTCGCCCGCCGCTGCCTACGTGACGGGGGCCACCCTGCACGTGAATGGCGGCATGTACATGGCGTGATCCTCGCCGCGGTGGCGAGGGTGCGCATTTTTTGGCAGAATGCGGGGGTTTTTGAATTCACCCGCACAATCAGGGAAGGAGTTACACATGTCCGATATCGAACAGCGCGTCAAGAAGATTGTTGCCGAGCAACTGGGCGTCAACGAAGCCGAAGTGAAGAACGAATCCTCCTTCGTGGATGATCTGGGTGCCGACTCTCTCGACACCGTCGAGCTGGTGATGGCCCTCGAAGAGGAATTCGAGTGCGAGATCCCCGACGAGGAAGCCGAAAAGATCACCACCGTGCAGCAGGCCATCGATTACGTGTCCGCTCACCTGAACAAGTAATTCCTTCGATCCGGAGTTCGTCTTGGCCGCTCGCAGAGTCGTCATCACCGGGCTGGGAGTCATCTCCCCGGTCGGTAACACCGTGTCCGAAGCCTGGGACAGCATCCTCAACGGCCGTTCCGGGATCGGCCCCGTCACCCGATTCGACGCATCCGCCCTGTCGGCCCGGATCGCCGGGGAGGTCAAGGGGTTCGATGTCGGCGCGTACATTTCCGCCAAGGAAGCGCGCCGGATGGACACTTTCATCCATTTCGGGCTCGCTGCGGGGATTCAGGCAATTCGCGATTCCGGAATCGAAGTCACCGACGCCAATGCAGATCGCATCGGGGTGAACATCGGCTCCGGCATCGGCGGGCTGCCGATGATCGAAGGGACGCACACCGACTATGTCGCTGGTGGCCCGCGCAAGATCTCGCCGTTCTTCATTCCGGGCACGATCATCAACATGATCTCTGGCAACCTGTCCATCATGTTCGGTCTGAAGGGACCGAACCTGGCGGTGGTGACGGCCTGTACCACCGGGCTGCACGCCATTGGCAGCAGCATGCGCATGATCCAGTATGGGGATGCGGATGTGATGGTCTGCGGCGGAGCCGAATCGACGGTGTGCCCCCTGGCGATGGGTGGCTTCGCGTCGGCGAAGGCCCTGTCCACCCGCAACGACGATCCTGCGACGGCGAGCCGGCCGTGGGACAAGGACCGGGACGGATTCGTGCTGGGAGAAGGCGCCGGTGTGATGGTGCTCGAGGAATACGAGCATGCCGTGAAGCGCGGCGCCCGCATCTATGCGGAGCTCGCCGGCTTCGGGATGAGCGGTGATGCCTTCCACATGACCGCACCGGACACCGACGGCCCCCGTCGGAGCATGCTCAACGCGCTGCGGGACGCCGGCGTGAATCCTGATCAGGTGCAGTATCTCAACGCCCACGGGACCTCGACGCCGCTGGGTGACAAGAATGAGACCGAGGCCATCAAGCAGGCCTTCGGCGTGGAGGTGGCTAAGACGCTGGTGGTCAATTCCACCAAGTCCATGACGGGTCACCTGCTTGGTGGCGCGGGTGGTCTTGAGTCCGTACTGACTGCCCTGGCGGTTCATCACCAGGTTTCGCCGCCGACGATCAACATCTTCGAGCAGGATCCGGAGTGCGATCTGGATTACTGTGCCAATGTCGCCCGTCCCATGAAGATTGATGTGGCGCTGAAGAATAATTTCGGCTTTGGCGGAACCAACGGTTCGCTGGTGTTCCGCCGGGTTTGACCGGGTGCGTGGTCCCGGGGGTTCGGCTCCGTGATCAATGTGCTTGAATTCGGGCCGTCGCGGCTGCGCGTCATCTTGCTGGTGACACTGCACGCCGCGGCGGCTTTTTCATGTGTCGCCGGCCTGGCATCGCCGTGGATCACCGCACCGGTCGGGCTGGTGATCGCAGCATCGCTTTATCGGGAAGTGAAGCAGGCGCTGGGGCAGTCCGGTCGCCTGGAACTGCATGCGGACGGACGTCTGGCGTGGCAGTTCAGCGGAATGGCGGCACAGGCCGGACGCGTGCGCGCGGAGTCCGTCGCGCTTCATCGTTCGATCTGGCTGATCTGGGACGACGATGGGCGACGTGGCGCCCGCTGGCTGTTGCCGGACCAGATGTCCACGCAGGACTGGCGCGCCTTGCAGGTATGGTTGCGTCTGCGCGTGACCAAGACGTTTGCGGAGCCGGACTCGGACGTCGCCTGAATGATCCTGCGCGTCCGCGCCTTCAGCTGCGGCGTGGTGGACGGAGGACAGTCTCCCGTGCCTTGGGCTGGAGCTGCGGATAATCACGGCTGAAGTGCAGGCCGCGGCTTTCCTTGCGGCGCAGGGCGCTGCGAACGATCAGATCGGCGGTCACCACCAGGTTGCGCAGTTCGATGAGGTCGTTGGTCACCCGGAAGTTGCTGTAGAACTCGTCGATCTCCCGGGCCAGCAGACGGATCCGGTGCTGAGCGCGCTGCAGCCGCTTGGTGGTGCGGACAATCCCGACGTAATCCCACATGAAGCGGCGCAGTTCGTCCCAGTTGTGGGAGATCACGATGGCCTCGTCAGCGTCGGTGACGCGGCTCTCGTCCCATGTCGGTAGATCCGCGGGGGCGTGGCGAAGATGGCTGCGGATGTCCTGGGCGGCGGCCTCGGCAAATACCAGGCATTCCAGCAGGGAATTGCTGGCCAGCCGATTGGCACCGTGCAGGCCGGTGCAGGCGGTCTCGCCAATCGCATAGAGACCGGGGACGTCCGTGCGGGCATGCAGGTCGGTGACGACGCCGCCGCAGGTGTAGTGGGCGGCGGGCACCACCGGGATCGGTTGCTGGGTGATGTCGATGCCCAGTTCGAGGCAGCGTGCGTGGATGTTGGGGAAGTGTTCCGCGATGAATTCGGCCGGCTTGTGGCTGATGTCGAGGAAGACGCAGTCCAGGCCGTGCTTCTTCATCTCGAAGTCGATGGCGCGGGCCACCACGTCACGGGGCGCGAGCTCTTCGCGGGTATCGTGCTCGGGCATGAAGCGGCTGCCGTCCGGGCGCCGCAGCAGGCCGCCCTCGCCACGCACGGCTTCGGAAATCAGGAAGGACTTGGCCTGCGGGTGGTAGAGGCAGGTGGGGTGGAACTGGATGAACTCCATGTTCGCCACCCGGCAGCCGGCCCGCCAGGCCATGGCGATCCCGTCGCCCGTGGCCGTGTCGGGATTGGTGGTGTACAGATAGACCTTGCCCGCACCCCCCGTCGCCAGCACCGTGTGGCCGGCCGCGAAGGTGCGTACCTCGTCGTGCGCGATATCCAGCACGTAGGCGCCGAGGCAGCCTTCCTCCAGACGCCCGATCTTGGACCCGACGATCAGGTCGACGGTGATGTGCTGTTCGAAGATGGCGATGTTGGGATGGGCCCGGACCTGCTCGGTGAGCGTGGCCTGTACGGCGGCACCGGTGGCGTCGGCCACGTGGATCACGCGGCGCTGACCATGCCCGCCTTCGCGGGTGAGGTGGTAGCCAATGGGTGACTGGGCATCCGCGGTGAAGGGCACACCCCGCTCGATCAGCCACTGGATGGCACGGGCGCCGTTTTCGACGACGAAGCGCGAGGAGCCTGGGTTGCACAAGCCGGCGCCGGCCACAAAGGTGTCGGTCAGGTGGGACTCAATGCTGTCCGCGGGATCGAGCACGGCAGCGATGCCGCCTTGTGCCCAGGCGCTGGCGCTGTCTTCGAGATGCCGTTTGGTGACGAGGGCGACCTTGTGGGTGTCGGCGAGGCGCAGCGCCAGGGATTGGCCGGCAAGACCGCTGCCGAGGATCAGTACGTCGAAAACGCTCACTTCTGGGGGTGCCTCGGAGGGCTCGAGATCGAAGGGGCGACTATAGCACGTGAAATTGCCCCTGCTCAGGGCGGGGTCGGACTGAACTTACGCCGTGGCGGCGGGTCTAGCGAGTGCTTTGGCGGAGATTTGGAGGCTCACGGTATACTGGGGGTCCTGCGACCGTTTTGGGTTGCGATGTTCCGATTCCAGTATTCCGACCATGAGCGATCGCGAAATTGACCAGCAGTTGGTCGAGCGTGTACAGCGCGGCGACAAGCAGGCGTTCGGCCTACTTGTGGCGAAGTACCAGCGTAAGCTCGCCCGCCTGCTGTCCCGTCTGATCCGAGACCCTGCCGAAGTGGAGGACGTCGCCCAGGAGACGTTCATCAAGGCCTATCGGGCCCTTCCGTCCTTTCGGGGGGAGAGTGCTTTTTACACCTGGCTGTACCGCATCGGGATCAACACCGCCAAGAACTTCCTCGTGTCGCAGGGGCGCAGGGCACCCACGACGACTGAATTCGATTCGGAGGAAGCGGAAACCTTCGAGGACGGCGATCAGTTGCGCGACGTGGATACACCCGAGCGGCTGTTGATGACCAAGCAGATCGGGGAGACGGTAAACCTTGCGATGGAGGCCCTGCCGGAGGAACTGAGGGCGGCCATCGTGTTGCGGGAGATCGAAGGGCTGAGCTACGAAGAGATTGCGACGATCATGGGGTGTCCCATCGGCACCGTGCGGTCGCGCATCTTCCGAGCACGCGAGGCCATTTCCGAAAAGCTCAAGCCGTTGCTCGACACGGCTCCGAACAAGAGGTGGTGAGAAGATGAAAGAACGTGTTTCTGCCCTGCTCGACGGTGCGCTGGACGAGGAATCGACGGTGCGCATGCTCGATCATCTGAAGCGGGATGGGGCATTGCGACGGGACTGGGAGCATTTTTGCCTGGTGGGCGATGCCCTGCGGGGCGATGAACCGCTGGCCCTGGACGTCACTCGCAGTGTGATGCTGCGTCTCGAAGACGAGCCCACCGTACTCGCACCGGCGGTTCGGCGGGAAGGGAGCGGCTTCTTCCGGCATCTCATGCCTCTCGCTGCCTCGCTGATGGGGGTGGCGGCGGTAGGCTGGGTTGCCGGCATGTTCAGCGGTGGCGGTGACGCGCTGCACTTTGCCAAGGTGAACAAATCTCCCGCGCTGATGGCCAGTGTGACGCCTGCGACGTCCGGACAGTCGATGGTGATGCCGACCTCCGTCGAGAATTCGAACCGGGAATACCTCTTCGCTCACCAGTCCCTGGCGCCCTCGGCGGCGATGCCGGGCGTCGCGCTGTATGTCAGGACGGTGGCGGACACCGCCATGCCCGGTCAGCGATGAGTCGCTTCCGGCATTGCCTGCTGGTCCTGCTGGCCTGTTGCGGAACTGCCCGCGCCGAGGCGCCCGGTGACCCCCTGAGCTGGCTCGGGCGTATTGCCGGTGCCGCCCATCGGTTGAATTATTCCGGGACGTTCACCTATCAGCACGGCAAGACGGTCGAGACCTCCCGGATTGCCCACCTGGTGGATGGCAGCGGCGAGTTCGAGCGGCTCGAAGCGCTTGACGGCAGTCCGCGGGAAGTGGTTCGTAGCAACGATCAGGTCCAGTGCTACCTGCCGGATCAGCGCATGCTGATCGTCGATCAGCCCTCGGTGCGGCGCAGCTTTCCTGCGCGTCTGCCACCTTCGGTCAACACGCTTGCGGAAAACTACCGGATCCGCAAGGGCGAAATGGTACGTATCGCTGGACTTGAAAGTCAGCAGATCATCCTCGAACCGAAGGACAACCTGCGTTACGGGCATCAGTTCTGGGCGGACGTGAATTCCGGCCTGTTGCTGCGGGCCCGCTTGATCGACGAAAAGGGTGACAGCATCGAGCAGTTTGCCTTTTCCGAAGTGCAGATCGGGGTGCCCCTCGACCGAGACAAGGTGCGGGCCCACATCGTCCGTGACCCGGACTGGAAGGTCGTCAATGCGCGCGGAACGGAAGTGCGCATGGAGGATGCAGGATGGGTCTTCCGCAACGCGCTCCCGGGATATCGTCAGGTCGTGTCCGTCTTGCGCCAGATCCGGCAGGACCGACCGGAGGCGTATCACGTGGTGTTTTCGGATGGCCTGTCGGCCATATCGGTCTTTATCGAGCCTCATGCAGGCAAGAGTTCGGTGATTCAGAGTGGTATGAGTGCCACCGGGTCGTTCAATATCCTGCGGCGGAGTGCGGGTGACTATCTGATCACGGTGCTGGGCGAAGTGCCGGCTGCGGCGCTGGTGCGTCTGGCGGATGGCATCGAATTACGGAAGAAATGATGCGGGTTCCCGGAGTTGTGCAGAAGGTTGAACAAGGCTTCGCGTGGGTTGAGGTGACGCCTGCAGGGGGCTGTGGACGCTGTCACGAACCGGGTGGCTGCGGAGGGGTGAGCATCACACGGGCGCTGGAAACGTCCCGCAAGACCTATCGGCTGCCCAATGTACCGGGATGTGTGCCAGGCGAGCGGGTCGGCGTGGTGATCGAGGACGGAGTGGCCCTGCGGGCGGCGTTGCTGACCTACGGTCTGCCGGTGCTGGGCGTCATCGCCGGCGCGGCGCTCGGGACCGTGCTTGCGACGCCGGAGCGGGGCGACCTGGGGGCGGTGGTGGGCGCTGTCCTGGGGCTGGCGGGTGGCTTTGTTGCCGGTCGTGGGCGCTGGGGCGAGCGGACCTCGCCCGTGCGCCTGGTGCGGGATGCGGACGGTACGGGGTGCGGCGCATGATGCAGCGCACCCTGGGGCGATTCATCTGGGTGATGGTTCTGCTGGGGGCCTTGATGCTGGTGCGTCCGGCGTGGGCACGTGATCTGCCGGACGTGGCCGAGCTTGCCGAACGTCAGGGCGCAGCGGTGGTGAACATCAGCACCACCCAGGCAGGTCGTTCCGGTGTCCGCGGAGCCCATCCGAATCTGGACGAAGACGATCCCATGTTCGACTTCTTCCGTCGTTTCGTGCCGCGAGGCCCGGGTGGCGTACCGCGGATGGACCCGGACGACCGTTCGCTGGGGTCCGGATTCATCGTGTCGTCCGATGGGTACGTGCTCACCAACGCCCACGTGGTGGACAGCGCCGACGAGATCGTCGTCAAGCTCACCGACAAGCGCGAATTCCGCGCCCGTCTGATCGGCGCCGACGCACGCTCCGACATTGCCCTGCTCAAGATCGAGGCGTCCGGCCTGCCGCGGGTGGCGTTCGGCGATCCAGCCAGGCTGCGCGTCGGTGACTGGGTGGTGGCGATCGGTGCGCCCTTCGGGTTCGAGAATTCGGTGACGGCGGGGATCGTCAGCGCCAAGGGGCGCGCCCTGCCGCAGGAAAATTTCGTTCCCTTCATCCAGACGGATGTGGCCATCAATCCGGGCAATTCCGGTGGGCCGCTGTTCAACATGAAGGGTGAAGTGGTCGGGATCAATTCCCAGATCTACAGCCGTACGGGTGGGTTCATGGGTTTGTCCTTCGCCATTCCCATCGACGTGGCCATGGATGTGCAGGCACAACTGCGTCAGAACGGTCGCGTGCAGCGCGGACGTATCGGCGTGGTGATCCAGGAGGTTTCGCGGGATCTGGGCGAGAGCTTCAATCTCGCCCGTCCGGCCGGAGCCCTGGTGAGTTCGGTTGAGAAGGGCAGTCCTGCCGACAAGGCGGGCTTCGAGCAGGGCGATATCGTGCTGCGATTCGACGGTCGGTCTGTGGGGCTTTCGAGCGAGCTGCCGCGCCTGGTGGGCGGCACCCGTCCGGGCAGCAGGGTGGTGGCCCAGGTGTGGCGGCGTGGGGTACAGAAGGATCTGACGGTGACGGTCGCCGAGTTGCCCGACGAAAAGCCGCAAAAGGTCATTGCCAAGGTCATGCGGCCCGAAGCCCCACCCAACAAACTCGGCATCCTGGTGGTGGACCCGAATGCGGAACAGCGCCGCAAGATCGGTGCCGGCGTGGTCGTGGATGCCCTGCGCAGCCCTTCGGCGCGGGCGTCCGAGATCCAGGCCGGCGATGCGATTCTCGCGCTGGTGAGTCGCGGCACGCGGGTGGATATCCGTTCAGCGGACCAGTTCAACCGGGTCGTGGCAGCCTTCGAGGGCGGGCAGGCGGTGTCGGCCCTGGTCCAGCGAGGCGACGTGCAGACCTTTGTACCCCTGCGCACCCTTGAGCGCTGACCGCCATCTCACCGTGTTGAGTCGGGCGTGGTGCCACCTGTGCCACGACCTGCTCGACGCGCTGGCGCCGCTGCAGGTCGAACTGGGCTTCTCGGTCGAGGTCATTGACGTAGACAGCGATCCGGAACTCGAGGAGCGCTGGAACGAAGCGGTGCCGGTCGTGTTGGCGGGGGAGGGGGAGCTGTGTCGTCACTTCCTGGACGCGGCGGCGATCCGTGCTCATTTCCGGCGGATCGGTTAGAATCCAAGCCCTTGGAAGGCCAACACATTTCCCTCGGGTGCCCGTCGGCACCCTTTTTATTGCTCCATGCAACACATTCGCAATTTCTCCATCATCGCCCACATCGACCACGGCAAATCCACGCTGGCGGATCGCATCATCCAGCGCTGCGGCGGCCTGTCCGACCGGGAAATGGAAGCCCAGGTGCTCGATTCCATGGATATCGAGCGGGAGCGGGGCATCACCATCAAGGCCCAGACGGCGGCGCTGAGCTATCGCGCGCGGGACGGGCAGGTCTATAACCTCAACCTCATCGACACGCCGGGACACGTGGACTTCTCCTACGAAGTCTCCCGCTCCCTGGCGGCCTGCGAAGGGGCGTTGCTGGTGGTGGACGCGTCCCAGGGCGTCGAGGCCCAGACGGTGGCCAACTGCTATACGGCCCTCGACCAGGGCGTCGAGGTGGTGCCGGTCCTCAACAAGATGGACCTGCCCCAGGCCAACCCGGACGGCGCGAAGCAGGAGATCGAGGACGTCATCGGCATCGACGCCACCGATGCGATTCCGTGCTCCGCCAAGACCGGCCTGGGTGTCGAGGACATCCTCGAAGCCATCATCGCGCGGGTGCCGCCGCCCAAGGGCGATCCGGAAGCGCCGCTCAAGGCGCTGATCATCGACTCCTGGTTCGACAACTACGTGGGCGTGGTGATGTTGGTCCGCGTCGTGGAAGGGGGCCTGCGTCCCAAGGACAAGATCCAGTTCATGGCCACCGGCGTGCAGCAGCTGTGCGAGCAGGTGGGCGTGTTCACACCCAAGAGCGTGGCACGGGAAACCCTGTCTGCCGGTGAGGTGGGATTCGTGATCGCCGGCATCAAGGAACTCAAGGTCGCCAAGGTGGGCGACACCATCACCCTGGCCAACAAGCCGGCGGCAGAGCCCCTGGCGGGTTTCAAGGAGATCAAGCCCCAGGTGTTCGCGGGCCTGTATCCGGTGGAATCCAACGAATACGACCAGTTGCGGGAATCCCTTGAAAAGCTGCGCCTCAACGACGCGTCGCTGCAGTTCGAGCCGGAAGTCTCCCAGGCGCTGGGCTTCGGTTTCCGCTGCGGCTTTCTCGGCCTGCTCCACATGGAGATCGTGCAGGAACGCCTGGAGCGGGAGTTCGACATGGATCTCATCACCACGGCGCCCACCGTGGTCTATGAGGTCGTGCTCAACGACGGTAGCGTGGAGCAGGTCTCCAACCCGTCGCGCCTGCCGGAAGCCTCCAAGATGGCGGAGATCCGCGAGCCCATCATCACCTCCACCATCTTCCTGCCCCAGGACTACGTGGGGCCGGTGATCACCCTGTGTAACCAGAAGCGGGGGATGCAGGTAGACATGCGTTATCACGGCCGCCAGGTGCAGTTGATCTACGACATGCCCATGAATGAAGTGGTGATGGATTTCTTCGACAAGCTCAAGTCCGTGTCGCGGGGATACGCGTCGCTGGACTATGAGTTCAAGGAATACCGCGCGGCAGATCTGGTGAAGCTGGACGTGCTGGTGTCGAGCGAGAAGGTGGATGCCCTGTCGGTCATCGTCCACCGCAGCACCTCCCAGTACCGCGGCCGCGAGCTGGTGGCCAAGCTGCGCGAACTGATCCCGCGCCAGATGTTCGATGTGGCGGTGCAGGCAGCCATCGGCTCTCACATCATCGCCCGCGAGACTATCAAGGCCCTGCGCAAGAACGTGCTGGCCAAGTGCTATGGCGGCGACATCACCCGCAAGAAGAAGCTCCTCGAGAAGCAGAAGGAGGGCAAGAAGCGGATGAAGCAGGTGGGCAATGTGGAGATTCCCCAGGAAGCCTTCCTGGCGGTGCTCCGGGTGGACGAAGGCAAATGAGTCCTTCGCGGACACCTGTCTGCTTAGGACGTGAAGGGACTACGACGTGAATTTTGCTTTGATCCTGTTTGTCCTGTTGCTGATCAGCGGGGCGCTGTGGGCACTCGACCATTTCGTCGCGCGCAAGCAGCGTGGCGCCGGTGCCCCGCCGCCCTGGTGGGTGGAATACGGTGCCAGCTTCTTTCCGGTGATCCTGGTGGTGTTCTGCCTGCGCTCCTTCGTCGTGGAGCCGTTCAAGATTCCGTCCGGTTCCATGCTTCCGACGCTGCTGGTGGGCGACTTCATCCTCGTCAACAAGTGGACCTACGGCATCCGCCTGCCGGTCATCAACAAGAAGATCGTCGACATCAATCAGCCCCGGCGGGGCGACGTGATGGTGTTCCGCTTCCCGGCCGATCCATCCCTCGACTACATCAAGCGCGTGGTCGGTCTGCCGGGTGACAAGGTGGAATACCTGGACAAGAAGCTTGTCATCAATGGCGTTGAAATGCCCCAGAGGCCGGACGGGGATTTCCTGCATCCCGATGCCCTGGACCCTTCCCGCCAAGGCGATGGAAAGGGCGCGGACCGGCAGACACGGATGTTCTCGCCCCGGTTCATCGAGAAGCTCGGCGACGTGGAGCACAGCATCCTCATTGAACCGGACGTACCTTCATTCGTCTCGCAGGTTGTCCAGTTCCCGCAGAGGGAAAACTGCACCTATACTAGCCGCGGCGTGAGTTGCACCGTGCCGGAGGGGCATTACTTCATGATGGGGGACAACCGGGACGGCAGCTTCGACAGTCGCGGGTGGGGCTTTGTGCCGGACGCCAATATCGTCGGCAAGGCCTTCTTCATCTGGTTCAACTTCAACGATCTGAAACGCATCGGCAGTTTCCACTGATCATGACGCGAAAAAACCAGTCGGGCATGAGCATCATCGGCATGGCGCTGAGCGCCGTGCTGATGGGCGCCGCGCTGCTCGTATTCCTCAAGGTCGTCCCGGCGGTCAGCGAATACATGGGCGTGCGGCGGGCGATTTCCGCCGTGGCCTCCGGTGCGGATCCAACCACCGCCACGGTGTCCCAGTTGCGCGATGCGTTCACCAAACGGGCGCGCATCGACGACATCACCAGCATCGGTGCGAGCGAACTGGATATCACCAAAGAGGATGGCAAGATCGTCATCACCGCGTCCTATTCCCGCAAGATTCCGCTGGTGTCCAACGTCAGCCTGCTGATCGACTTCTACGCGACGTCGGCACCGACGGGTCGTTGAGCGTCCCGATGAAGCTGGATGCGTTGCAGGTGGCCCTCGGCCATCGCTTCAACCGGCCGGAGTTGCTGGTCCAGGCGCTGACCCATCGCAGCTTCGGCTCGCCCCATAACGAGCGCCTCGAATTCCTGGGTGACAGCGTCCTCAACTGTGTTACCGCGATTGCCCTGTACGACCGCTTTGCAGCGTTGAGGGAAGGGGATCTGTCCCGACTGCGTGCCAATCTGGTCCGGCAGGAAGCCCTCTTCCGGGTCGCCGAGACCCTTCGGCTCGGTGAGTGCCTCAAGCTGGGCGAAGGTGAATTGAAAAGTGGCGGTCATCGTCGCCCTTCCATCCTGGCCGACGCCCTCGAAGCTGTTTTCGCGGCCGTCTTTCTGGATGCAGGCTTCGAGACGGCCAAGGCGGTGATCGACCGGCTCTATGCGGATGCCCTGGTGGCGATCGACCCGGCGAGCGCCCTCAAGGACCCCAAGACCGCGCTGCAGGAATGGCTCCAGGGCCGCCGCATGCCGCTGCCCCGGTATTCCCTGGCGGATACCCGCGGTGAAGCCCATCGCCAGGAGTTCGAGGTGGAGTGCGAGATCGCCGGCCTCGGCCTGAAGACCCGCGGCGTGGGCGTCAGCCGCCGTGCCGCCGAGCAGCAATCCGCCCAGCGGGCCCTTGAGCGCCTGCCCAAGTCATGACCGAACACACCGTTTCCGCTGACACCCCGTTCCGCACCGGGTTTGTGGCCATCGTCGGCCGCCCCAACGTGGGCAAGTCCACGCTGCTCAACCGGCTCATCGGGCAGAAGATCAGCATCGTCTCGCGCAAGGCCCAGACCACCCGCCACCGGGTGACCGGGGTCCTCACCGAAGGCGGCGCCCAGTTCATCTTTGTCGATACGCCGGGCTTCCAGACGCGCCACAAGAATGCCCTCAACCGGGCCATGAACCGCACCGTCACCCAGGTGCTGGCGGACGTGGACCTGGTGCTCTTCGTTATCGAATCCGGCCGCTTCGGCCCCGAGGACGAGCAGGTGGTCAAGCTGCTGCCCGAAGGTGCGCGGGTGATCCTGGTCATCAACAAGGTGGACATGCTCGCCGACAAGGCCCGCCTGCTGCCCTTCATGGAGCGCATGAGCGGCGTCTATCCCTTTACCGAGATCGTGCCGGTGAGCGCCGAAAAGGGTCAGAACACGGCCCAGCTCCTGAAGGCCGCCATGCCTTACCTGCCGGAAGGCGAGCCCATCTTCGGTGAGGACGACATCACCGATCGCAGTGAGCGCTTCCTTGCGGCCGAATTCCTGCGGGAGAAGCTGTTCCGTCAGCTCGGCGAGGAACTGCCCTACGGCATGACCGTCGAGATCGAGAAGTTCGAGGCCGAGCCCGGCCTGCGCCGCATCCACGCGGCCATCATCGTGGACAAGGCCCCCCACAAGGCGATGGTGATCGGCCGCGGCGGCGAGCGTCTCAAACGCATCGCCAGCGAGGCCCGCGTCGATATGGAACAGCTCTTCGACTCCCGCGTCTTCCTGGAGGTGTGGGTCAAGGTCAAGGGCGGCTGGGCCGACGACGAGCGGGCGCTGAAGAGCCTCGGCTACGAATAAACCGGCCGCCGGTCTTCCATCGGGCACCCTGCCATGGCGGCGAAACAGCGTGTCGATCAGCAGCCCGGCTTCGTGCTGCACAGCTACCCGTACCGGGAGACCAGCCTCATCGTCGAGGTCTTCAGCCGCGACCACGGCCGCGTCGGCCTGGTCGCCAAGGGCGCCCGGCGGCCGTCGTCGGCCCTGCGCGGCACCCTGATGGCCTTTCAGCCCCTGCTCATCGACTGGAGCGGCGGCGGCGAGGTGAAGACCCTGATTCGCGCCGAATGGCAGGGCGGGCAGCCGCTGCTGGGCGGGCAGGCCCTGCTCGTCGCGTATTACGCCAACGAACTGCTGATGCGCCTGCTGCCGCGGGAAGATCCCCATCCCGAACTCCATCACGCCTACGGTGAGGCCCTGCGCACGTTGGCCGGTGGTGAAGCGCAGGAGGTCGTGTTGCGCCGCTTCGAGCTGGCCCTCTTGCAGGAGCTGGGCTACGGCCTGCCGCTCGAAGAGGACGTGGACGGGCAGCCCGTCCGGCCCGACCGGTTCTACGCCTATATAATCGAGCGCGGCCCGGTGCCGGTCGACGATGCCGGCATCGAGGAGGCCGCCCTGGTCAGCGGCCGCACCTTGTTGCACATGGCCCGCGGCGACTTTTCCGATCCGGACATCCTCGCCGGCAGCAAGGCCCTGATGCGTCGCCTCATCCAGCATTACCTCGGCGGGCAGGTGCTCCAGTCCCGCCGCGTCTTCACTGAACTCATCGCCTTTCCCGGAGAACCGTCTTGATCGAACTCGGTGTCAACATCGACCACGTCGCCACCCTGCGCCAGGCGCGTCGCACCTGGGAGCCGGATCCCGTGTGGGCCGCCGTCGAGGCCCACCTGGGCGGCGCCGATGGCATCACCGTGCACCTGCGGGAAGACCGTCGCCACATCCAGGATGCGGACGTGCGCAAGCTGCGCGAGCTCACCCAGATCAAGCTCAACCTGGAAATGGCCGCCACCGACGAGATGGTCGGCATCGCCTGCGCCCTCAAGCCCGAGCTGGCCATGTTCGTGCCGGAAGGCCGCCACGAGGTGACCACCGAAGGGGGCCTGGACATCGTTTCCCAGGAGGCCCGCCTGAAGGACGCCGTCGCCCGCCTCGCCGACCAGGGCATCATCACCAGCGTGTTCATCGACGCGGAAGTCGCCCAGGTGGAAGCCGCCGCGCGCATCGGCGCCAGGGTCTGCGAGATCCACACCGGCCCCTACGCCCACGTCTTCCACGACGCCGGCCGGGACGCGGAGAGCCCTGCGGTGGTGGCCGAGATCGACAAGATCGCCCGCGCCGGCGAGGCCATCCGCGCCCTGGGTCTGCGCTTCAACGCCGGTCACGCCCTCAACTACTACAACGTCCAGCCCATCGCCCGCCTGCCCGGCGTACGCGAGCTGCACATCGGCCATTCCATCGTCAGCCGTTCGGTCTTCACCGGCCTGCGCGAGGCGGTGCGGGAGATGAAGCGCCTGATGCGCGAAGCGGCGGAGCGGGGTGCCCGGTGATCCACGGGATCGGCACCGACATCGTCCGCGTCGCCCGCCTGGACGAGGCGCTGGCCCGTCACGGCGCGCGCTTTGCCGAGCGCATCCTGGCCGAGCCTGAGCGCGTCGCCTGGCAGGCCGCCCGACAGCCGGCGCGCCACCTCGCCAAACGCTTCGCCGCCAAGGAAGCCTTCGGCAAGGCGCTGGGCACCGGCGTCGCCGCGCCAGCCACCCTGCACGCCGTGCGCGTGGGTCACGATCCCCTCGGCAAACCGGTCTTCGAATACGCCCCGGCCCTCGCCGCTTATCTTGCGGAACGGGGCCTCGTCGCCCACCTGAGTCTTTCGGATGAAGCCGACTACGTGCTCGCCTTCGCCGTCATCGAACAGCCATGAAGCTTTCCCATCGCCCGCCCGGCCCGGTCATGCTCGACGTGGCCGGCCTCGAACTGGCCGCCGAAGAGCGGGACATCCTGCAGCATCCCCTCGTCGGCGGCGTGATCCTGTTTGCCCGAAATTACGCGGACTCGGCCCAGCTGCGCGCCCTCACCGCGGCGATCCGCGCCCTGCGGCCGGGGCTGGTGATCTCCGTTGACCACGAGGGCGGCCGGGTACAGCGCTTCCGCGACGGTTTCACGCGCCTGCCGGCCATGCGCCGATTCGGCGCCCTCTGGGATGCCGATCCGGAACACGCGCGCGGCGCCGCCCGCCAGGCCGGTCTGGTGCTGGCGGCCGAGTTGCGCGCCCATGACGTGGACCTGAGCTACGCGCCCGTGCTGGACCTGGATTACGGCGTGAGCGGCGTCATCGGCGACCGGGCCTTCCACCGCGATCCCCAGGTGGCGGCCGAACTGGCCCGGGCGCTGGCTCAGGGACTTGCGGCGGCCGGCCTGAAAGCGGTCGGCAAGCATTTCCCCGGTCACGGCGCCGTCGAGGCGGATTCCCACGTGGCGATCCCGGTGGACCACCGCAGTTTTGACGCGGTGTGGGCCGAGGACATCGTGCCCTTCCGCGTGCTCGCCCGTGAACTGGGCGGTGTGATGCCGGCCCACGTCATCTTCGAAGGCATCGATCCGCGTCCGGCCGGTTTCTCGCCCTTCTGGCTGCAGGATGTGCTGCGCGGCCGGCTTGGCTTCACGGGCGTGATCTTCAGCGACGATCTGACCATGGAAGGGGCGAGCGTGGCTGGCGACATCGTGGCCCGTGCCGCAGCCGCCCAGCGCGCCGGTTGCGACATGGTGCTGGTGTGCAACCGCCCGGATCTGGCGGTGCAGCTCCTCGACGCCTGGCAGCCGCAGCCGACCGCCGACAGCCTCGCCCGTATCGCCGCGTTGCGTCCGGCGCCGGGGGGTGTGCCGGGCGATCCGCTCACGCTGGCCCGGTGGGCACCTTACTGCGAGGCGCGGGACGCTGTGCTCGCCCTGGCCTGATCCCCGCGTGGCCCATCCGTGAACTTCGACGCCAAGTCCTTCCTGCGCACCCTCACCGAGGAGCCTGGCGTCTATCGCATGATCGGCGTCGACGAGAGCGTGCTCTACGTGGGCAAGGCCAAGAACCTCAAGCGCCGCGTCGCGTCCTACTTCCAGCGCACCCAGCTGAGCCCGCGCATCGCCCTCATGGTGGCCCAGGTGGCGCGGGTGGATGTGACGCCGGTGCGCTCCGAGGCCGAGGCCCTGATCCTCGAGAACAACCTCATCAAGAGCCTCGGGCCCAAGTACAACATCCTCTTCCGGGACGACAAGTCCTATCCCTATATCGCCCTGTCTGGCGGCGAGTATCCCCAGATCTACTACCATCGGGGCGGCTTCCAGAAGGGCGTGCGCTACTTCGGGCCCTTCCCCAACTCCTGGGCGGTGCGCGAGAGCCTGCACCTGATGCAGAAGATCTTCCGCCTGCGCACCTGCGAGGACAACACCTTCAGCAACCGCTCCCGGCCCTGCCTGCTTTACCAGATCCAGCGCTGCACCGCGCCCTGCGTGGGCAAGATCGACGCGGCGGCCTATGCGGCGGACGTGCAGTTGGCGAGCCTGTTCCTCAACGGCCGCCACGGCGACGTGATCGACGACCTGTCCCGGCGCATGGAGGCCGCCTCGGAGCGCCTCGCCTTCGAACAGGCAATGGTCTATCGCGACCAGATCCGCAACCTGCAGGCGGTGCTCCACAAGCAGTTCGTGGAAAGCAGCAAGGACGAGGACGTGGACGTGCTCGCCGCGGTGGAGCAGGGCGGTCTGGTGTGCGTCAATCTGGCCATGGTCCGTGGCGGCCGGCATCTGGGTGATCGGCCTCTGTTCCCGGCCAATGCCCAGGGCTGCGCCCCGCTGGATGCGCTGGCGGCCTTCGTCGAGCAGCATTATCTGGAGCATCCCTTGCCCGGCAAGATCCTCGTCAATGGCGACGTCGCCACACTCCGCGAGGCGCTGGAGGCGGTGGTCGAGGGCAAGGCGCCCGTTGCCGCGCCGCGCTTCGAGAACGAGCGGGCGTGGATGGGGATGGCCGAGAACAACGCCGGCCTCGCCCTGCTGGCGCGCCAACAGGTGTCCGCCCGCGGCGAACAGCGTCTCGACGCCCTGCGTGACGCCCTGGCTCTGGGCGATCCACCGAAGCGCATCGAGTGCTTCGACATTTCCCATACCCTTGGCGAAGCGACGGTTGCGTCCTGCGTGGTGTGGGACGGCGCCGGCATGAAGAAGTCGGAATACCGCCGCTACAACATCGCCGGCATCACCCCGGGCGATGACTATGCAGCGATGCGCCAGGCCCTCACGCGGCGCTACGAGAAGGTGGCGGCGGGCGAGGGTGCGCGACCGGATCTGATCCTCATCGACGGCGGCAAGGGGCAACTGGGCGTCGCCCACGAAGTGCTCACCGAACTGGGCCTCACTGAAATCGGCCTCGTCGGCGTGGCCAAAGGCGAGAGCCGCAAGCCGGGCCTGGAGGAGCTGGTCTTCCCGGACGGCCGTGCGCCGGTGCATCTGCCGCCCGACGCGCCGGCCCTGCATCTGATCCAGGAAGTCCGCGACGAGGCGCACCGCTTTGCCGTCGCCGGGCATCGCGCGCGGCGGGCGAAGACCCGCAACACGTCCCGGCTGGAGGACATCGCCGGGGTCGGGCCGACGCGCCGGCGCAAGCTGCTGGCGGCCTTTGGCGGTATCGACGGCGTGCGCCATGCCACGATTGAAGATCTGTGCCGCGTGGACGGCATCAACCGGCAGCTGGCGGAACAGATATACAATGCGCTGCGATAGCCTTCCGACGCCGACATGCCGCTGAACATCCCCAATTCCCTGACCTGGGCGCGCATCGCCCTGATCCCGTTCTTCGTCGGCATCTACTATCTTCCTGCGGACGTGATCGGTCCGGACGACAAGAACCTGGTCGCCACCCTGACCTTCGTTGCGGCGGCGGTCACCGACTGGTTCGACGGCTATCTGGCGCGCAGCCTGGGGCAGACCTCCGCCTTTGGTGCCTTCCTCGATCCGGTGGCCGACAAGCTGATGGTGGCGGCAGCGCTGATCGTGCTGGTGCACCTGGGACGCGCGGATTCACTCATCGCGCTGATCATCATCGGGCGGGAAATCACCATCTCGGCCCTGCGGGAGTGGATGGCCAAGGTTGGCGCCTCGGCCAGCGTGGCGGTGGCCTTTGTCGGCAAGCTCAAGACCGCTGCGCAAATGTCGGCCATTCCTCTGCTGCTCTACGATGACCAGCTCGGGGGCTTCGACACCCGCCCCTTTGGCACTTTGCTCATCTATGTGGCGGCGGTGCTCACCCTGTGGTCCATGGGGTATTACATGCGCTGTGCGTGGCCGGAGCTGATGAAGCGCAGCGGCTGACACCGGGGCGTCACATGTTTGACAGCCCGATTTTTTGAACTATAATGGCGGTCTGTCGAGCGGCAGTAGCTCAGTTGGTAGAGCGCAACCTTGCCAAGGTTGAGGTCGAGAGTTCGAGACTCTTCTGCCGCTCCAAAAGATTTCCGGGGAAGCCACGCTTCCCCGTTTGATTCTCGGCGCGATAGCAAAGCGGTTATGCACCGGATTGCAAATCCGTGTAGGTCGGTTCGACTCCGGCTCGCGCCTCCAGGGTAGATCAAGGCGGCAGTAGCTCAGTTGGTAGAGCGCAACCTTGCCAAGGTTGAGGTCGAGAGTTCGAGACTCTTCTGCCGCTCCAGTCAAAAGGGGAAAGTGCGAAAGCACTTTCCCCTTGTTCGTTGACTGGTCTGTTTGACGTGACAAAGGCGCTTGAAATCATTGTGCCGCGCCTTGGTGCCCATGGGACTTCGCCGCGCGATTCCTGCGTGCGATGGCCGTCCTGCGCAAGTGCCTCCATTCTGACGTGTCCGGCTTCCGAAGCCCCCGAAGGGCGTTGGGGGGCAGTCGGCCCATGCCGGGTGCCGGGCCTGTCGGCGATTTTTACAGTAGTTGGCCTGGGGATGGGCGGGCGGATTCACATTTTTATGGTTTTCATGGGCTTAGACAGTATTAGTGAATTTGGCACAAGGCTTGCTCAGTGGAAGGCACTGTTCCCTTGGTACTGAATCATGAAGAAAGTCCTGCTGTTGATTGCCGCCTGTGTCTTCTCCCTGTTGAGCGTGACGGCACGGGCCGATGCCATCTTTGCGCCGGATGCGTCCGGAATCACCGGCTCCACCGTGAGCCTCAACGTGAGCCTGCTGAGCGGCGACATCAGCTTCGGTGGCGACTTCACCATTGGCTACGATACGGCCAAACTGACCTTGCTGGACGTGCTCGCCGGGGATCCGATGTTCTCGCCGCTGCGCAGCTTCACGCCCGGTTCGGAGAGCGTTTCCCTGGTGAACTCCTCCGGGAGCAGCTACGGTTCCGGCCCCTTGTTCTCGGTGCTGTTCCGCATTCTTGCCACCTTTCCCGACTCGACACCCGTGGATATTTCCGGCGTGCTGTATGACGCCGCTGGCGGCACGAACGCGCTGACCACGATTTCCCCGCTGGTGACCGTGGATCAACGGACCGGAACCCTGCCTGAGCCAGGCGTTTTCGGCCTTGCCGGCGCCGCGCTGCTGGCCATGGCCGTCCGCCGCATGCGCCGGGGATGAGTGGGCCGGCGTGATCATGCGTGTGCGAGTGATCGAACATTGAATTGAGATCGGGGGGCTTCATGCCCCTCGATTTTTTTGTGAAAAGGGATTTCGTGGGATGCAATCATCGATCGCATCCATGAAGTCCGGATACTGATCAATACGGACCGTCCGGCATGGCTCGGCGGTTGCATAGGGTGCATCATCATGGATACCAAGGTTCGTTCGGAAAACACCGGCGCTTCCTCTGCCAAAGGTTCGACGCGGCGTGAGCGCGGGCTTGCATGGTTGGGACAGTTCCTCGCGCCCGTGCTGAGGCGCCAGGCGAGCCGGGACGAACCGGCACCCCGATCCCATCGTTTGGCGTTCGAGCCCCTGGAGCCGCGGGTTCTGCTGGACGGCACACCCAGCGTGCCGATCACCCGTATCGACGGTTCCATCGATGTGGCCGGCGAAACCGACCGCTACGGATTCACCCTCAGCAACGATGCGCGGATCGTCTTCGATTCCCTGACCAACTCCAACAGCTTTACCTGGAGCCTGTCGGGTCCCCGTGGCGATGTGGTCAGCAGTCGCGCGTTCGCGCAGTCCGACGCGGATAACGCGCAGCCCGTGCTGCAACTCGCTGCGGGTGACTACACCCTTTCAGTTGACGGGGTCATGGACACGACCGGGAACTATGCGTTCAGGTTGATCGACCTGAATGCGGCGCGCGCCATCGACGCTGAAGTGCCCGTCACCGCCACGCTGGAGACGGGCTACCAGACGGATGCCTTTGCGTTTGATGCCGCGGCGGGGGACCGATTCGTCTTCGACAACACGGGCGATACCATCAACGCCACCTGGCGGCTGATCGATCCTTTTGGCGCGCAGATCGGCAGCAACCATGGTTTCGGCGATTTCGATTCCGGAAGCCTGGCGGCGACCGGGCGTTATACGCTGCTGGTGGAAGGTCGCATCGGTGCGGCGGCCGACGCAACGCCCTACGCGTTCCGCGTGCTGAAGGCCGGGGAGAAGGTCAGTACGCTCACGCCCGGTGACGTGACGCGAGGGACGCTGGCGTCTGCGGCCCAGAGTGCCCGTTACGATTTCACGCTCGGCGAGACGGGCCAGTATTTCTTCGACAGCCTGACCGCGGATTCGCGCCTGACGTGGAGCCTGCGCGGTCCCCTCGGGCAGACGGTCAGCCCTCGCAGCTTCTATTATTCCGACGCGTATTACAGCACTGGCGCGCTGGCGCTGGGGCCCGGCGACTACAGCCTGTATGTCTCTGCGAGCAGTGATTTCAGCGGCGATTACGCCTTCCGGCTGGCCAATCTCACGCAGGCCACGCCAGTCAATTTCGATGTGGACACGGCGGCGACCCTGGATCCGGCTAACGGCAGCCTGATGTACAGCTTCAGCGGCACGGCCGGTGAGCGGATTGCCCTGCAGCAGACCGGAAGCGGGCCCTCCCAGACGGTGTTCTGGCGGATCCTGGGGGCGGACGGCCAGCAGATTGCCGGTGTGAACTATTTCGGCGGTTTCATGGAGCTGCCCAAGCTTGCGGACAGCGGCACCTACACCCTGATCTTCGAAGGGGATGTGACGGCATCCGGGACGACCGATTTTTCGTTCCGCATGATTCAGTGCCCGGATGTGACCGAAGCCATTGCATTGGGAGACGTGATCGATCGCAGCATCGACACCCCCGGACAGGTGGATCACTTCACGTTCAGCCTGGCCAGCGCGACGCGCGCCGTGTTCGATTCCCTCAGCAATGACTACAACCTCTCGTGGGGGCTCTATACCGCGGATGGCAGACTCGTGGCGCAGCGGGGTTTTGCCTATTCCGACGGCTGGTCGAGCGGCGACGGCCTCCTCGATCTGGCGGCGGGCGACTATCAGCTGGTGGTGGATCCTTACGCGGACTTCACCGGACCGTTCAGCTTCCGCCTGCTCGACACGTCTGCCGGCAGCGCCATCAGTCTGGGAGATACCGTCACCGTCGACGTCGGCCACAGCGGACGTGACACGACCGTCTACAACTTCGACGGACAGTCTGGCGACCAGGTCGAGTTCAATTTCACGTATCTGTCGGGCGAGGGCGGCGCTGTCTACAGCCTGTTCGATCCCTATGGCCGCAGGGTGCTCGGTGCAACGGATGGATCTCCGCAGCAATCCCGGCTGGAACTGACCGGCCGTTACACCCTGCTTGTCGAAGGGAATGTATTCAGCAACAACGACAGCAGTTATGAGCTGTTCCTCAACTACCTGTCGAACGACGGGGGCAATACGCTCCCGGTCGGCACCGCCATCAATGTGGGTGACGAGGTCACCGGCGCCGTGGACGACCTCGCAACCCCGGTCGTCTATAACTTCACCCTGAATTCCGAAACCATCCTGCTGTTCGACGCGCTGGGCGAGGATGAATACGCCCTCAACTGGTCCTTGACCGGGCCGCGGGGCGAAGAGGTCAGCCACCGGGCGTTCTACACCAGTGACGGGGGCTACTACTATTACGGCCTGCCGCCGGGCCAACTCATCGCCGGGGATTATGCCCTGACGCTGTATGGCCCCGCCAATCAGGCCTTTGATTTCCGGTTGGTGGATGCGCGTTCAACCGCGGCTCCGCTTGCGTTCGGAACCGAGACGAGCGGCACGCTGCAGCCGGGCAATGCCGTGCAGGTCTATTCCATCGACGCCACGGCGGGCGACGTGGCCAATCTCGTCGTCAATAGCAGCTGGAACGGGGGACTCTTCGTCTACGATCCGGACGGCAATCTCGTCGTTGGTCCGACATATGCGGGTTCGCAGTCGGGGATTTCATTCTCCCGGACCGGGACCTATCTGCTGGTGCTCAGCGGACCCCGCTGGCAGACCTGGGATACCTATTACGATTTCAGGCTGAACCTGCAATCGTCGGTGATCAATGACATCCAGCTGGGCGATGGGGTGACCGGGACGGCCGACAGCTCTGGCAGTCACCAGCGATACCGTTTCACCCTGACCGAGCCGCAACGGGTGCTGTTCGACAGCCGCACCGGCAATAGCGGGCTCTACTGGAACATGAGCGGACCGCAAGGCGTCGAGCGTTCCGATACCAATTTCTATTACGCCGACGGATACCTTTACGGCAATTCGCCGGTGCTGACCCTCAACCCCGGTACCCACTTCATCGACGTCTGGTCCACGTCGGGCGCGTCGGCTGATTTCGCATTCAGCGTCTTGCCCGTGTCCGCAGCAAAGCCGATTGATGTCAATCAGATGGTCTCCGGTACGCTTGATCCGGCCAATGGCATCGCTGCGTACAGCTTTGACGGCCAGGCCGGCGATCAGCTCAACCTGTCTGCCCTGTCGAGCTCCCAGCCCTATTACAACATGGCCTGGCGCCTCATCGGTCCCTCGGGGCAGCAGGTGGCGTCCTACTATTTCTATAACTTCACGCCGTCAGCACTTCCGGAATCCGGCAAATACCTGTTGCTGGTGGAAGGCAACAACAGCCTCTCCGGTCAGCTCAATTTCAGCTTCCAGGTCAATCGACCCGTGGTGGTGCCGCCCGTGGGCATCACGCTCGATACCACGATCAATGGCAATCACGGCACCACAGCCCAGAACGACCGTTACAGCTTCCATCTCGACCAGTCGACCCGCGTCTATTTCGATTACCTGAGCGGCAGCACCAATCTCAACTGGAGCCTCGCCGGTCCACGCGGAACGATCATCAGCCAGCGGGGCCTGTATAGCGACACCGCCGACTACAGCGGTCCTGCCAGCATCGATCTCGCCGCCGGTGATTACATTGTGACCATCAGCGGGGGCGCCACCGGGGCCTATGCCTTCCGACTGGTCAACGAAGAGAACAAGCCGGTCATTGCCTATGGCGACGTGGTGAAGAGCCAGCTCTCGCCCGGTAGCGAGATGGAGATGTTCAGCTTCGACGCCCAGGCGGGCGATCAGGTCTTTGTCGATACCAAGCCGGGCACCTCTCAATATTCCAGTTACATCCGGCTGATCGATCCGTTCGGCCGTCAGGTTGCTTCGGGCTACTATTTCTCGGACATCGACACGGTGAAGCTCGCCTATACCGGGCGCTATTCCGTGATTGTCGAGGGCTTGTACTACTACAGCGGCAACGCCACCGATTACGCCTTCTCGGTGGAGAAGGTCAGTTCCACGTCCCAGGCCATCGACGTAAATGGCACGACTGGCCTCGATCCGGTCTATGTTGCGGCGCCCGATGGCGACGCGCTGGTGCTGGGGCCTTACGGCAGCGCACAGCGTGCCAACGACCCGGCGCTCAATCTGACCGGCTCCCTGACGCTCGAGGCGCGCGTCAAGGTGAACAGTTTCGCCAACGGCTGGATGCCGCTGATCGTCAAGGACGACGGCGACTCCAATCACCGTACCTATTCGATGTGGATCAACAGCGGCGGTTACGTGCTGCTCACCTCCAGTGACCAGTATTACGATCAGTCCGTCAGCACCAACTCCGGCACCATCAAGCTGGGCGAATGGGTAGACATTGCGGGGGTCATCGACCGTACGAGCGGCCAGTTGCGCATTTACCTCAATGGCCAGCTGGCCGTCAGCGGGTCGCTGCGCACCAACGCGGCTTTCAGTCACGGTGGCCCGCTGCTGATCGGTGCCACCAACGAAAACTGGAACGGCTGGGCCAATTTCGACGGTGCCATCGATACCGTGCGCATCTGGAACGGCGTCCGGACGCAGACCCAGATCGACACGGATCGCAGCACGGCACCGGCACCGGACGCGGCCGGGCTGGTGGCCGACTATCGATTCGCCGCCTCGGGGGGCTCGACCCTCGTCGACTCCAGCGCACACGGTCTCAATGGTGCGGTGGTCAATACCCTGACCGGGATGCCCGGCACGATCGTCGGGCGGATCGACCGGGCAGGGGGCTCGGCGGCCTACACCTTCACGCTGACCGGACCGCGGACCTTCTATGTGGATACGCTGTTGCCGAGCCGCAGCGATTTCCGCTGGTCCCTGAGCGGTCCTTCCGGCTTGCTGGTGAATCGGGCGGCCTTCACCGACACCGAGCAGATCGTGACTCTCGATGCCGGCGACTACTCGCTGGTGGTGGATGGCGATGGCGACGTGACCGGCGGCTTCGCCCTGCGCTTGATGGATCTTTCAGCCACCACGGCGATCACCTACGATCAGGTCGTGAGCGGCACCCTGACGCCGTCCTCAGGGGCCACGGCCTACACCTTCAACGCCGTCGCCGGCGATCGGGCGTATTTCGATGCCCTCAGCAACTCCACGGGCAACATCCGCTGGCGCCTGCTGGATCCGTATGGCAACACCGCCTTCAGCTACCGTGGGCTCAGTGACGTGGACACCCTGACGTTGGGGTTCACCGGCGCCTATACGCTGCTGGTGGAGGGCTACTACGGCGACATGACGACGGCCTCGTACAGCTTCAACGTGCGCCGGGTCGTGGACAGTGTGACGCCGCTGGTGATCGGCCAGTCCTCGGGCCTCGATCCGCGCTGGGTCCCGGGCAAGTCGGGCAATGCGGTGCAGCTCGATGGCTACGACTGGGTCGAGGCGCCCGCTACGGATGCTCTCAATCTGACGGGTTCCAGCACCACCGAATTCTGGTTCAAGGCCGACGCCTATTCCGGTACGTGGACGCCTCTCGTCTTCAAGGGCAATGGCGACTCGAACCAGCGCCAGGTCACCGTATGGCTCAATAACGCCGGCTATCTCCACCTGTCCACCAACACGAACGGCACCTGGCAGGGTGTGTCCACCAATGTCGGCAGCGTCCAGCTGGGTCAGTGGGAACACGTCGCGGCGGTCATCGACCGTATCGGCAACCGCCTCAAGGTGTACATCAATGGCACGCTGGCGGTTGACGGGGGCCTCGCGGGAGGATCGGCCCTGTCGAACAGCAAGCCGCTCATGTTCGGCAGCGCCCTCGAGAGCTACCCGCGCTTCACCGGCAGCCTGGACGACGTGCGCATCTGGAACACGGTGCGCGGGGCCAGTGACATCGCGACCGACATGAGCACCGCCCTGTCCGGCAATGAAGCCGGGCTGGTGGCGTATTACCGGCTTGACGAGAGCGCCGGACGCAGTGTGGCGGACACGTCCAGCCAGAACAGTCCGGCGACCGTGCGCCACATCCTGCAAAGTCTCAGCGGGACTGCGGTGGAAGGCGCGATCACGACGCCCGGCCAGCAGGTCAGGTACACCTTCTCCCTGGCCAGCGCCAAGCGTCTGGCCATGGACAGCTTCACCACCAACAGCAACATCTACTGGACGCTCACGGGCCCGCGCGGCACGGTGATTTCCAATCGCACCCTGAGCTACAGCGATGCCGCCGAGATCGGCGGAACGTCGCCGTCCATGGACCTCGGCGCCGGCGATTATGTGCTCACCATCGATGGCTACGCAGACACCACGGGCCCGTTTGCCTTCCGGCTGATGGACCTGAACGCCGGCTCGAACCTGGCCTACGACACGCCTGTGTCCGGCACGCTCGATCCGGGCAGTTCCAACACGGTCTATCACTTTACCGGTACGTCTGGGGATCGCCTGTTCTTCAACGCGACGTCCCTCACCAATGCAGGGCAGACACCCTACGTCCGTCTGCTCGATCCCCGCGGTCAGCAGGTGTGGAGCAATTATTTCAGCAACATCGACGTCTTCAGTCTGGCGGCGACCGGTGATTACACCCTCGTCATCGAGGGGTCGGCGTATCAGACCGTCCCCATCGGCTACGGCTTCACCCTGTACCGGGTGACCGACGACAAGACGAGCCTGACCCTCGACAGCACCGTCAACGGCACGCTCGCCATCCCTGGTCAGACCGATCAGTTCTCCTTCCATCTGGCCCAGGACACGCGGGTCTATTTCGACTCCCTCACCGCCAACAGCAGTCTTACCTGGACCCTCGCGGGGGCCTCGGGGACCGTGGTAAGCCGCAATTTCTACTATTCGGATTCCGATGGCCTGGGCGGGACCAATCCGTTCATGCTGCTGCGGGCTGGCGACTACACCCTGACGGTGGACGGTTCCGGGAACACGACCGGGGCCTACGCGTTCCGGCTGCTCACGGCGGCCTCCGCAGAGGCGATCACCGTCGGCACCGAGGTCAATACCAGCTTCGATCCGTACGCCTCGCATCTCTATTCATTCGATGCCGCGGCGGGCGATCAGGTGATGCTCGACTTCCTCGACCGCACGAGCAGCTTCTACCCGATCTGGCGGCTCTTCGATACGGACGGACAGCAACTCTTCTACAACTACCTCTACAACGACAGCGGCACCCTGACCCTGCCCAAGGCCGGGCATTATCTGATTGCCATCGAACCCCGCATCTATGATGGCAGCGGGACGGCACGCTTCCAGGTCACGTCCCAAGGCCATGTGGACCTGCCTGCGCCGCCCGTGGGTGACCCGATCACCCTGGGCGCGCAGGTCAATGGCAACCTGACCTCCGGGACGGACAGCAAGACCTACGCCCTGGATCTGAGCGATGCCAGGCGTCTGTATTTCGATGTCCTGAGCAACACGCCCTACGTCCAGTGGAGCCTGACCGGGCCCAGCGGCGCGCTGGTCACCAGCCGCTATTTCTATTCCTCGGACGGCAGCAACGCCAGCTCCTACGGCAACACGCCCATTCTGGATCTGGCGGCCGGTCACTACACTCTGACGGTTGGCGGCAGCGCTGGCGCCTTTGCCTTCCGCCTGCTCGATCTTGTGGCGGCGACCGCGGTCACCCTCGACAGCAGTGGCAAGGCGGACGTGTCCGGTCAGCTTTCGCCGCGCAGCGAGACGGATGCCTACAGCTTCACCGCGACGGCGGGCGAGCGTTATTACTTCCAGCGTCTGCAGGGGAACTACAACAGCGCCTTCTGGCGCCTGATCGGACCCTCCGGACAGGTGGTCATGGGGCCGTCCGACCAGTGGTACGACGTGGAGAACGTCACCCTGCCGGAAGCCGGCACCTATACCCTGCTCATCGAAGGGCCCTACTACTACACGGACACGGCCAACTACAGCTTCCGCATCTCGCGCATCACGGACCCGGCCCCGGTCACAATCGATCTGGGTCAGGTCGTCAGCGGCAGCATCGATTCGGCGGGGCAGGTCAGTCATTACACGCTGGTCCTCGACCAGGCGCGGCAGGTCTATTTCGATACCCTCGGATCGGCAAACGACGGCGCGGTCGCCTGGACGCTGAGCAATTCCCTGTTGGGCAGCGTGGTGAACAGCCGCGCGTTCAGTCAGAGCAATGCCTACGACCGCTCCGGCAACGGCGTGCTGCTCGATCTGGCGGCGGGCACCTACGATCTGGTCGTTGATGGCGCGGGCAGCTTCACCGGGGCCTACAAGTTCCGCCTCCTCGACACCACGGCGGCGGCCACCACCATCACCCTCGACAGCACCGTGGTTGCCAACGTGGACCCGGCGGACAGCACCCGGTTCTACCGTTTCGACGCCACCGCCGGTCAGCGTGTGTTCTTCGACATGCTGGGCAGCACCGGTTCGACACCTTATTGGCGTGTCATCGGCCCCCATGGTGAGGTGGTCCAGGACGTGCAATGGGGCGGGTCGGACCGGGATGTGACCACCCTGCCGTCCAGCGGCAGCTATCTGCTGATGGTGGAGGGCGTCCGCAATGCGACGGGGACGGCGTCCCTGAGCTTCAATCTCCGGACGGTCACCGACAAGACGGACACCCTGACCCTCGGCAGCACGGTCAATGCGTCCATCGACGCGCCGGGCCAGACCAGCCGCTACACCTTCACGCTGGGTGACAGGAAGCGGGTGTTCTTCGATGCCCTCAACTACAACGGCAATGTCACGTGGTCCCTGACCGGACCGCGCGGTGTTGTGGTCAGCAGTCGCGCCTTCGGCTCGTCCGACGGGACGACCAATCAGCCCTGGCTGGACCTGCCGGCCGGCGATTATCAACTCGTCTTCGATGCCCCCGGCGATTCCACCGGGGCCTTCCAGTTCCGGCTGCTCGACGTGGCCCAGGCGACGGCCATCACGCCGGGCACGGTGGTCACCGGGGTCCTCAGCCCGGTGGCCGAGATGTCCCTCTATACGCTGGCCCTGCAGGCCGGTGACCGCATCTACCTCGACAGCCTCGGCGTGGACCGCAATGCCTACGATCTGTCCTGGCGTCTGCTCGATCCCTACGGGCGCATCGTGGCGAGCCCCGGCGGCTTCGTCGACGTGGATGTCACGACGGCGGCCTTCAGCGGCAATTACATGCTGATCGTCGAAGGTCAGCCCGCCGCCGTCGGCACCGCCAATTACAGCTTCAACATCTCTCCGGCGCCGCTCTCCAAGGTCGTGCCCATCGCCATCGGCGATCAGCCGGGCGCGGACCTCGTCGTCTCCAACCTGGCGGTCACGCCGGTGTCCAGCGACGTGCATTCGGGCGGTCAGGTCGTCCTCAGCTGGGATACCGTCAACGCCGGCACCCTGCCCACCAGCGGCAGCTGGAAGGACCAGATCGTCGTCCGCAACAGCCGCGGTGAACTGATCTACACCCAGCTCGTCGACCACGATGAAGCGGTCGATGGCCCGCTGGCGTCCGGCGCCAAGCAGAGTCACAGCCTTACCCTGACGTTGCCGGACGGCAACCGCGGGGCGGGCACCCTCAGCTTCCGTGTCACCACGGACGTGGAGAACACCGTTGCGGAGCTCGGCTCCGGCGGCGCTGCGGAACTCAACAACGCGGCCACCGTGAGCGTCGCCTCGACCCTTTCGCCCTACGCCGACCTGCAGGTGGCCAACCTGAACGTCAGCCCGGCGGCCGGGTGGGCGCCGGGGTCCCAGGTCACGCTCAGCTGGCGTGACGTGAATGCCGGCGTGGGTGCCACCTCGGGTGGCTGGACCGACAGCATCGTGGTGCGTAACCTCAGCACGGGCCGGACCTTCTATGTGGGCAGCCTGGCCTATGACGCCACGGCAAACGGCGATCTGGGCGCGGGAGACGGTCGCGATCGGCAATTGACGCTGGTGTGGCCGGCCGACGCGCAGGGCATCGGCCGCTTTGAATTCAGCGTCGTGGCCGACGCCCAGGGCCAGATCTTCGAGAACAACGCCAACGATTCGGCGGAGAGCAACAACACGGCGGCCCTCACCGTCACCTCCGCGCCGGATCTCGTGGTGGGCAACCTGCGCACCACCCCGTCCAGCACCGAGTCGGGTTCGTCAGTCACGGTGCAATGGGACACCGTCAACCAGGGCCTCGCCGGAACCCTCGGCAGCTGGGTGGAGCGGGTCACCGTGGTGAACCCCGCGACGGGCGAGACCCTCGTGGATACGCGCCTGACCTACGATCCGAGCGTGGCCAACGCCGGCAACATTGCCGCCGGTGCAAATCGCAACCGGTCGTATACCTTCACGCTGCCCGAAGGCCAGCGTGCAGTGGGCGCGCTCAACGTCACCGTCAGTCTGGATTACAACGGCCAGCTGGTCGAATCCGACGAAACCAACAACAGCGCCAATGTTGTCCTCAACGTGGCGAAGAAGAAATACGCCGATCTGGCCCCGGTCAGCCTGGAGGCGCCGCCCAGCGCCCGTGGGGGCGACACCGTGACCCTGCGGTGGACCGTCACCAACCAGGGCGATGCGCCCACCGGGACCCAGTGGACCGACCGCATCGTGCTGTCCGCCGATGGCATCTACGGCAACGCCGACGACGTGGTGCTGGTCACCGCGCCTCACTTTGGCAGTCTCGCACCGGGCGAGTCCTACACCCAGGAGCGCCAGGTCGTCCTGCCCCAGCGCGTAGATGGCGCTTACAAGCTGTTCCTGCGTACGGACGTGAACGCCGAGGTGCTGGAACCCGATACCCGCGCCAACAATCTATTCGGCCCCAAGGCGATCAACATCGCCGCGCCCCATGCCGACCTGGTCGTCGAGGCCGTCTCGGCGCCGACTGCGGCCCAGAGTGGCGATTCGGTGAAGGTCTCGTGGCGCGTGCGCAACACCGGTGACTCCACCACGGACTCAAGCCAGTGGAAGGACTACGTCTACCTGTCCAGCGACAATCAGCTCGACGCGAGCGACATCCTGCTGGCCCAGGTGGATCATACGGGCCAGTTCCTCGCCGTTGGCGACAGCTACACGGCGTCGGCAAACGTCTTCCTGACGTACGGCCTGACCGGCAATTACAGCTTCATCGTCCGCACCGATGCGGAAAACCGGGTCTTCGAGGCCAACTTCGAGACCAACAACACCACGGCCGCGCTGCAGACCACCAAGGTCACGCCGGCGCCGGTGCCCGATCTCCAGGTGAGCGCCATCACCCTGCCTGCGCAGATCGTGTCCGGGCAGACGGCCCATGTGGCATGGACCGTCAACAACGGAGGGGGTGGCACGGCGAAGGGTCCGTGGACCGACCGCGTTTACCTGAGCACCGACGGGACCCTCAACAGCCCCACCTTCCTGGGTGATGTGGCCCACACCGGCAATCTGGACGCCGGCGGCAGCCTGTCGTCGTCCCTCGATTTCATCGTGCCGGCCCTGGCTGACGGCAACTACCGCATCGTCATCGTGACCGATGTGAATGGCCAGATCTACGAAGGCGGCAGCGGAAGTGCCGGCGAAAACAACCAGTTTGCCGCCACGGTGCCTGTGGCCCTCGTGCATCCGGACCTGGTGCCGCTCCAGCTCGATGCGCCGTCCACCGCCGTATCCGGCAATCGCGTGACACTCACCTACACGATCCGCAACGACGGGACCGGTGCGGCGGGCGGCGACTGGATCGACCGGATCTACCTCTCGCGCGACACCACCGTTGACGCCAGCGACACCCTGCTGGCCACCCGCGCCGTGTCCGGCCCGCTGGCGGCGGGGCAGGGCTATGGCGGCAGCGTGGACTTCGATCTGCCCCTGGGCGCCCAGGGCACCTATTACCTGCTGGTGGCGGCGGATGCCAACAACCAGCTGCCCGAGCGCAATGCCGAGGGGAACAACGTTGCTTCGCGTCAGCTCGACGTGACCCTGGACCAGTATGCACAGCTCGTCACCACCGACGTCCAGGCGCCGACCCTGACCATTGGTGACCCGGCCCAGATCACCGTGAGTTGGACCGTCGCCAACCAGGGCACAGGGGTCGGCCGCACCTCCACCTGGACCGACGCCCTCATTGCGTCCACCGACAGCATCGTTGGCAACAGCGACGACAAGGTAGTGGGCGAGTTCGTCCATACCGGCGGCCTGGCCGTTGGCGATTCCTACAGCCGCACCGAAACCTTCCTGCTGCCGGCCTACTTCCAGGGCCGCTACCACTTCTTCGTCAAGACCGACGCCAAGAACGCGGTCTTCGAGAACGGCAACGAAGCCGACAACGCCAAGGAGTCGCCGCAGATCTTCGACGTGATGTCGATTCCCTACGCCGACCTGGTGGTAAGCGCCGCCAGCGCGCCGACCACGGCCAGTTCCGGCCAGACCATGAGCGTGACGTGGACGGTCGCCAACACGGGCATCGGCCCCACGGACATTCCCGGCTGGAACGATGAGGTCGTGCTCACCTCCGATGCGGCAGGCAACAACGTGGTGGCCAACCTGGGCAGCTTCACCCACCTGGGTGTGCTGGCTGCGGGCGACAGCTATACCCGCACCCAGGACGTATCGATTCCCAACGGCCTGTCGGGCAGTTACTACGTACGCGTCCGTTCCTTCGGGCCCTTCGAGTTCGTCTACACCCAGAACAACACCCGCGTCGCCGGGCCGGTGCAGATCGCCCTGTCGCCGTCGCCCGACCTGCAGGTGACCGACATCCAGACGCCGTCCACCGCCAACGAGGGTGACTACATCGACGTCAAGTGGACCGTCACCAATAACGGCGCCGCCAAGGCCGACGGGTCGTGGACCGATATGGTCTACATGCGCAAGGTGGGTCAGCCCAACGATCCGGGCATCTACCTGGGCACCTTCAGTTTCGACGCTGGCGGGCTGGATGCCGGCAAGTCATATACCCGTACCGAGCGTTTCAAGCTGCCGGCACGGACCGAAGGCGTGTATCAGGCGGTCGTGGTCACCAATGCCAACGCCAACAGCGGCGGCGTCTACGAATACGGCACGGCGGCCGCCAACAACACCACCGCCGATGATCAGATCCTGCAGGTGGCCCTGCTGCCGCGGCCGGATCTCCAGGTCGGTACCGTCGTGGCGCCGTCCAGCGCGTCGGCGGGGGCGGCCGTGTCCCTGCGCTTCAGCATCATCAACCAGGGCACCGTGCCCACCGCCACGCCCCACTGGAAGGACAACGTCTACCTCTCGCTGGACAACAAGCTCACCGGCGACGATCTGCTGATCGGCAGCTACGACAACGGTGCCGCCCTCAATCCGGGCGAGCAGTACGCCACCGAGAGCGGCAGCCTGCAGATCCCGATCCGTTTCCGCGGCGACGTCTTCCTGATCGTCCAGGCGGACGGCAGCGGCTCGGTGGACGAATACCCCAACGACGCCAACAACATCACCGCGGTCCCGCTCTACGTCAATCCCTACCCGCTGGCCGACCTGGTCACCGGTGGCGTGGTGGCGCCGGCCCAGGCCGTGGAAGGGGCCAACATCGAGGTGCGCTACACCGTCGCCAACAAGGGCAGCGGCACCACCGCGAGCAATTCCGGCGCCGCCTCGTGGACCGACACCATCTGGCTGTCCCGCGACAAGACCCGCCCCAATGCAGGCGGCAACAGCGCAGTCATGATCGGCACCGTGCAGCACAACGGCGCCCTCAAGGTGGGCGAGAGCTACGACGTGGTGACCAACGTCAACCTGCCGTCCCATCTCACCTCCGGCACCTACTACGTCACCGTGTGGAGCGATTCCTACGATGTGATCCTGGAGGACACCCTCGCCAGCAACCTCAACCCGGACGATCCCCACGAGCTCGACAACAACAACTACAAAGCCCGGGCCATCGACATCATTGGCGGCTTCGAACCACCGCCGCCCGACCTGAAGATCACGGCCCTCACGGCGTCGCCCCAGGCGTCCACGAGCAGTGATCTCACGGTCAACTGGACCGTCACCAATGCCGGCGCCGGCGAGGCGTCGGGCAAGTGGTATGACGTCTTCTGGCTGTCCGACAAGCCGGACCTCAATGCGTCGGGTGCCAAGCAGTGGTATCTCGGCTCGATCCTCCACGATGGGGGCACCGCGCCCGGCGCCAGTTATTCCGCGTCGGCCACCTTCGCACTGAACCCGGCCGCGGCGGGCAAGTACCTCATCGCCTACACGGATTTCGACCCGTATGTCGGCAAACCCTACGACGTCGTCGAAGGCAATGAGGACAACAACACCCGTGTCACCGACACCAGCGTCACCGCGGTGCCGGCCGACCTGAAGGTCGTCACCATCGCCGCGCCGTCCGAGAACTTCTCGGGCGAGAAGACCACCGTCACCTGGACCGTCAAGAACTACGGCGGCGACGTGTGGTCCGGCACGCGCTACTGGCTGGACAGCGTCTACCTGTCGCCCGACCCGGTCTTCCTGCCCGAGCGGGCCACGGCCCTGGGCACCTTTGTCCACAGCAACAAGGACGGTCTCGCGGCCGGCGCCAGCTACACCCAGAGCGCTGACGTGGTGCTGCCCCGTGGCATCGGCGGCAATTATTTCCTCTACGTCATCACCGACGCCAACCCCTACGACCCGCGCTTCCCCAACGGCGAGACGGATCAGGGCGACAACGCGTATTTCCGCGACGTCTACTACCCCGGCAGCGCCTACGAAGGCGTGGGCGGCGAGCAGAACAACCGCGGTATCGGCAACATCCCCGTCACCTACCGGGAACCCGACCTGAAGGTCACTGGCCTGGTGGTGCCGCCGGATGCCCAGTCCGGCAAGACCATCACGGTCACTTATACGGTCACCAACATCGGTAACCGGGACACCCGCGAGAACGCCTGGTGGGACCGCCTGTTCCTGTCCAAGGACGGCTCCCTCGACACCTACGACCTGCAATTGTCGGAGGCGCGTCACTACGGCATCCTCAAGACCGGCGACAGCTACACCGGCACCGCCACCTTCAAGCTGCCCGACGGCATCTCCGGCAACTTCAGCCTGCTGGCCTTCACCGACTCCGAGGCGGATGCCCGCCTGTCCTGGTGGAACAGCAACATCGTGCCCGAGTACCGGGGTGTGGGCATCGACGCCAACAGCGACTCGGTGCCGGAATTCCGTGGCGAGGGCAACAACATCACCGTCGCCCCCTTGCCGGTGGTCGCCGCGCCGCTGGCCGATCTGCAGGTCACCACCGTGACGACGCAGGCCCACATCACGGTGGGCAACGACTTCACCGTGACCTACACCGTCGCCAACCTGGGCGGTGCCGACACGCCGCCCGAGCAGGCCGAGTGGGAGGACTACATCTACCTGTCCCGCGATCCGCTGCTGGACCTGGACAGCGATCGCTACATGACGACCGTGCGCCACGTGGGTGGCCTTGCCAAGGGCGCCAGCTACACGGTCAACCAGACCCTGCGCGCGCCGCTGGACGTGACCGGCGCCTGGTATGTCTTCGTCGTCACCGACCCGGCCCGCGGCTCGGGTCGCGGCAAGGTCTTCGAGGGCGGCCTGGAACGGAACAATGCCACCCCCAGCACGCCCGCCATCTTCGAGATGCCGCCCCCGTCCGATCTGCAGGTGGACGACATCGTCTTTGGTGGCAACGGGCAGTCGGGCGAGAACATCCACATGGAGTGGACGGTCTCCAACCACAGCACCAATCCCACCTCCACCAGCTGGACCGACGCGGTCTACCTGTCCGACGACAACACCTGGGACATCGGCGACCGCCTCCTCGGCAAGGTCACCCACACCGGCGTGCTGGGCCAGGACGGCAGTTACACGGCCAGCCTCGACGCCCTCATTCCGCCCACCAAGCCGGGCCAGTACCGGGTCATCGTGCGGCCGGACATCTACAACGAGGTCTATGAGGGCCCGTACCGCTCTGCAGGTGAGGCCAACAACTTCACCACCTCGCCCAATGTGCTCAACGTCACGGTGAATGAACTGCACCTGGGCGTGTATGAGGACACCACCCTCTCCACCGGCCAGAGCCGCCTCTACAAGCTCACCGTGGGGCAGGGCCAGACCCTCAAGGTCAGCCTCACCACCGGCGACCAGGACGCCGCCAACGAGATCTTCATCCGCTACGGCGACGTGCCGGACGGCTTCCATTACGACGCCACCTACGACAATCCGCTGCAGGCCAACCAGACCGCCGTGGTGCCCTTCACCAAGCCGGGGGATTACTACGTCCTGATCCGCGGCCATGCGGAAACCCAGGCGAACACCCCGGTGCGCGTGCTCGCCGAAGTCGTACCCTTCGCCATCACCAGCGTCCACGTGGACCAGGGCGGCGACAGCCGCTGGGTGACCTTCGACGTGCGCGGCGCCCAGTTCGCCGACAACGCCATCCTCAAGGTGGTGCGGCCCGACGTGGCCGAATACGAACCGGTGAAGTGGGACGTCATCGACTCCACCTGGATCCGCGCCACCTTCGACTTCACCCATGCGCCGCTGGGGCTGTATGACCTGGAGGTCATCAACCCGAGCGGCGACAAGGCCATCATCGCCTACCGCTTCCTCATCGAGCGGGCCATGGAGACCGACGTCACCATCGGCCTGGGCGGCCCGCGCGTGCTGGCTGCCGGCGAGACCGGCACCTACGGCGTGGCCCTGCAGAGCCTCACCAACGTGGACACGCCCTACGTGCGCTTCACCTTCGGCGTGCCGGAGATGGGCAACAACCAGTACGTCTACAACCTGCCCTTCCTCAAGTACTACAACGACCTGCGCGGCCAGCCCGACACCGGCGGCGCCGACGTGCCGTGGGCGAGCCTGGATTCCGCCACCAACACCACCGGGCAGATCCTGTCGTCGGGTTATGCCTACGACGTGATCGCCGGCGGCTATGCCGGGGCGACTTTCAACGTCACCACCTACCCGCTGCTCAAGGCCCTGTCCACCCTCAACTGGGATGCCCTGCGGGTCGGCCTCTACGAGATGTACCCGGACCTGGAGAAGATCCAGGCCCTGGCGGGCGGGCCGGAGTCCATGCAGACGGCGCTGCCGGCCTACTGGGATCTGTGGCAGCAGGCCAACTCCGAAGACGGTCTGCCGGATGATTGCGTGATCCCCTTCATCCCCTACCGCTTCAACATCGTGGGGGCCGCCACCCCCATGACCCGCGACGAGTTCATCGCCGACCAGACCACCGAAGCCCTCAAGCTGCGCGCCGCCATCCTCGGCGACACCGACCTGGACGCCAAAATCGCCGCCACCGGCACCGATGACACCACGCTCGCCGAGAAGCGCGCCGCCATCGCCCTGCGCAACCTGGCCTCCGATGCGGACGGCTGGGTGAATGCCTACCTGGGCGCCCTCGAGCAAGTGGGCATCCTGCGTCCGGTGGACGAGGCGCCACCGATCCGTCAGAACACCAAGGTGATGAGCCTGATGAGCACCCTGGCGACCGGCATCCTGCTCGGCCCCGTGGGTGACCAGATCCGCACCACCGGCGATCTCGTCGAATTTTTCGCCAAGATCAAGACCTGGTACGGCGACACGCCCAAGACCCTGGCCGCCATCGACCATTACGAACACCGGGAGAGCGACTGCCTGGACGGCGAGATCCCCGTGCCGGCCCTGCCCAAGTACGCGGACTACAACCTCAACCTGTCGCACCCGACCTACTTCGAGACCTTCAACATCTTCGTGCCCTACGTGGGCTTCAACAAGGACGGGGCGTCCGCTGCCACCATTGCGCTGCCCGACTACGCCTCGGTGGACGCGTCCAACCAGCTCACCGCGCTGGACTTCTCGCGCCTCTACGCCCAGGCCATCAGCGACAGCCAGCTGGCGTCCATCTCCGGCCCGCAAGGCTACGGCGTCGATCAGTTCCTGCCCGTCGGTCAGGCGCTGCCCTATACCGTCAAGTTCGAGAATCCTGCTGCGGCGTCCAGCTCCGTCACCGAGATCCGTGTCGCCAGCGCCCTCGATCCGTCCCTGGATCCCACCACCTTCCGCCTGGGTGACATCAAGCTCGGTGACGTGACGATCCACATCCCGAGCGGTCGCGCCCTGTTCCAGGGCGACTTCGACCTGCGCAATTCCAAGGGCTACATCCTGCGCGTGTCGGCGGGCATCGACCCGACCACCAGCACCGCCTCGTGGGTCTTCCAGGCCATCGACCCGGACACCGGCGAGGTCCTGCAGGACGCCACCCGCGGCCTGCTCCTGCCCAATGCAGCGGACGGCCGCGGTACCGGCCAGCTCGGCTACACCGTCCAGCCCAAGGCCGACCTGCCTTCCGGCACGCAGATCTCCGCCCAGGCCGTGGTGCGCTTCAACGCCATCGCCCCGCAAGAGACCCAGAAGCTCACCCAGACCCTCGACACCCAGGCGCCGGTGACCACCCTCACCGCCACGCCGGTCACCGCCGGCGGCAACGATTACGAGGTGCGCTGGAGCAGCGCGGACGAAGACCGCGGCTCCGGCGTCGCCCACGTCACCGTGTACGTGGCCGAGGATGGCGGCGACTTCAAGATCTGGCTGCGCCAGACCACCGACACCTTCGGTGTCTATTCCGGCAAGGCCGGCCACACCTACGAATTCCTGGCCCTTGCCACGGACAACGCGGGCAACCGGGAGCAACCCCCGGGCAGCGTGCAGGCGCCCGATGACGGCTCCGGCGCCAACCTGGGCGGCCTGCCGAGCTTCGGCGAGACCACCCAGGATCTGCCGCCGCCGCCGGCGCCGGCCACGCCGCCGACCAATCCGCTGTTCATCGAGGCCCAGTCGCAGACGCCGGCCGCCACACCCCTGTCCAAGCTGCCCGAGTTCACCGAGGTCGAGCGGCCCTTCACGGCCCAGGCCTTCGCCACCGACTTCGTCAGCAGCGGCGCCGGTGTCGGTGCGCTGGCCATGCTGGAGCTGCCCGACGGCTCGGTGCTCGCCAGTGGCGGCCCCAACCGGGGCTGGCTGTACCGCATCCCCCACGACGGCGGCAAGGCCCTCACGCCCTTCGTCGAACTGGACGACCCCATCTACGACCTGGCCCTGGACGACAACGGCCAGCTGTGGGCGACCACCGGCGGCAACGACCTGCTCAAGCTGGATCTGGCCACCGGCGCGGTGCTCGCGCGCTACGGCACGGGCATCACCCAGGCCCTGGCGATCAAGGCGGGCACGGGTGAGATCTACGTCTCGTCCGGCGACGGCATCGAGATCTTCGACCCGGTCAAGGCGACGTTCCGTCACTTCAGCGACGTGCGCGTCGATGACCTCGCCTTCGCGCCCGACGGCACCCTGTGGGGTACCACCTGGCCCGACCGGGGCGACGTGGTCACCTTCGACAAGCGCGGACGCGCCACCGTGCAGGTGCGCCTGGACGGCGAGGTGGATTCCATCGCCTTCGGCCAGGTCGGCACCCGCCTGGAAGGCCTGCTCTTCATCTCCGCCAATTCCACCAAGGGCGAGCAGGGCGCCGCCCTCACCATGGTGGATCTGGTGTCCAAGCGCAGCGTCGAGATCGCCCGGGGCGGTTCCCGCGGCGAGACCGTGGTGGCCACCAAGGACGGCCGCGTGCTGGTGGCCGAGACCCACCAGATCGACGTGATCAGCCCCATTGTCGCGCCACGGGTCGTCGCCACCAATCCGCCCGACCAGGCCGTGGTGACCCTGCCGCTGACGACCCTGACGGTCACCTTCGACCAGGATATGTACGCGGGCAGCGCCACGGACAGCGCCTCCGTGCTCGACCCGGCCGTCTATCAGGTGGTCCGCCAGAACGGCAGCCTGGTGGACATCGCCAGCGTCGCCTACGATGCCACCACCCGCCGCGTGACCCTCACGGTCGCCGGTCTGGACCCGGATCTCTACGATCTGCGCGTGCTTGGCACCGTGCGCAGCAGCGCCGGCATGGCCCTGGGCGGTACCTACATCTCCAGCTTCGTGGCGGTGCAGGACTTCTCCTCGGTGGTGAGCCTGCAGTTCGACCGGGTGCGCAGCGACCGCGGCACCGGCGTGGTGTCCTACGACATCACCGTCACCAACACCGCCGACTACGACCTGCTGGTGCCGGCCGCGCTGGTCATCGACCCGGCCCGTTTCTTCCAGGGACGGCCCATGGGTGCGGTGAGCCCGCAGGGAGCGAACGGCCTGTGGTACATCGACCTGTCCGGTAAGCTGCCCGGCGGCGTGCTCAAGGCCGGTGCATCCATCGCCACCTTCACGGTGGGCATCACCAACAGCGCCAGCCAGCAGATCAGCCTGGGCCACGGCATCTACGCCGTGCCCTATCCCAACCAGAAGCCGGCCTTCACCTCGACGCCGGTGACGGCCGCCACGGCCGGTCAGGCCTACCGCTATCAGGCGGTGGCCCAGGATCCGGACGGCCGCGTGATCACCTACCTGCTGGTGGATGGGCCGGCGGGCCTCACCGTGGACAGCACGACGGGCATCCTCAGCTGGCTGCCCAACGTCGCCAGCCCCGCCACGTCCACCGTCACCCTGCGGGCCTATGACACCCGTGGTGGCTTCGACACCCAGGTCTTCAACATCGAGGTGGCGGGCGCCAACCACCCGCCCAATGTCTCCGACCTGCCCGCCGAGATCGACGGGAAGGAAGGCCAGAGCCTGCTCGTCGGCCTCGCCGCCGAAGATGTGGACGAAGACTTCCTGCACTACTACGCCGACAACCTGCCGCCGGGCGCGGTCTTCGATTCGCAGCTCAACGCCCTGGTGTGGACGCCCGACTTCACGTCCGCCGGCACGTACACCAACGTCAAGCTCATCGTCAGCGACGGCAAGAGCACGGTGACGCGGTCCTTCAACATCGTCATCGCCCCGGACGACGCGCCGCCCGTCCTCAGCCCGGTGCCCGAGCGCACCCTGCGCGAAGGCGATCCGGTGCGCCTGCAGCTGCATGCCACGGATGCCGACAGCGGCGACACCCTCAGCTTCTACGCCGACGTCCTGCCCGCCGGCGCCTTCCTGGATCCGAATACGGGCGTCTTCCAATGGACGCCGAGCTTCATCCAGGCCGGCGACTACAGCCTCAAGTTCGGCGTCAGCGACGGCACCAAGCGCACCGAGACCACCGTCAAGTTCCACGTCCTCAACGTGAATGCGGCGCCGGTCTTCGACGAACTCGGATCGTGGATCAGCTTCGAGGGCCAGACCCTGGCCTTCCGCGCCTTCGCCTTCGACCCGGACAACCCCGGCTACGTTGCCCAGGACCGCCTGCCCAGCGGCACCCTGACCGAACTGGAAGGGGCCGCGGCCACGGTCAGCTACACCGTGTCCGGCCTGCCCGACGGGGCGAGCTTCGATCCGGTGACGTCCATGTTCAAGTGGGTGCCCCGCTACGATCAGGCGGGCAGCTACCTGGTGCACTTCACCGCCACCGACGACGGCAACGGCACCGGCACGCCTCTCACCTCGGACATCGTCGTGCCCATCACCATCCGCAACGCCAACCGGGCGCCGGAGATGGCCGAGATCCCGACCCAGACCGTGCAACGCGACGCAGTGTTCGAGCTGCCCGTGACGGCTACCGATCCCGATGGCAATCCGCTGACGCTCACTGTCAAGGGCCTGCCCGCCTTCGCCACCTTCACCGACAACGGCGACGGCACCGGCAGGTTCGTCATCGCGCCCCATTCCGGCGACCGTGGTGACTACGAGATCGACCTCACCGCCACCGACAACGGCGACGGACAGGGCGCCCTCTACGCCCAGTCCCTGACCCGCCGCTTCATCCTGACGGTGGTGTCCGCCTCCGAGGCGCCGGTCATCGCGCCCATCGGCGACAAGCTGGCCCTGGTTGGCCAGAAGCTCAGCTTCTACATCAACGCCAAGGATCTGGACCAGGATGCGCTGGGCTTCACCGCAGACGCCGCGCCGGCCGGCCTGACCATCACGCCGCAGCCCCAATACGGCCGCGCCCTGGTGGAATGGACGCCCGACAGCACCGTGCTGGGCCAGACCTTCACGGTGCATTTCAAGGTCACCGACAACGGCAACAGTGGTGCCACGGCGCCCAACACCACCGAGCAGGTGGTGCGCATCAAGGTGCGTGACAGCAACGCCGCGCCGGTCCTGTCGCCCATCGGCAACCTGAGCCTCAAGGAAGGCCAGCCCTTCTCGCTGCAGCTCTCCGCCGTCGATCCGGATGGCGATCCGCTCACCTACAGCGTCACCAACCTGCCGGCCGGCGCCAGCTTCGACGCGGTCAAGGGGCTTTTCACCTGGACGCCCAACATCTTCAGTGCGGGCGACTACCCGAACGTGCGCTTCGCCGTCAGCGATGGCATGGCGGAGAGCGCCGAGACCGTCACGATCTCGGTGCAGAACACCAACCAGGCGCCGATCCTGGTGTCCCTCTTCCCGCAGACCGGGCGCGAGGGCGCGCAGGTCCAGTTCCAGCTCACCGTGGGCGACGTGGACGGCGATCCGGTCGTCTTCAAGGCCCTCACGGCGCTCCCCGACGGCTCCCGCTTCGACTCGCGCACCGGCCTCTTCAAGTGGACGCCCACCTACGATCAGGCGGGTGACTACAGCTTCACCTTCGAGGCCCGCGATCCTGCCGGCGCCACCAGCCAGACCACCGTCAGCCTGGCCATTGCCAACGTGAACCGGGCGCCGGTGCTGACCGTCTCCAACCACGTGGCGCTCCTCGGCCGGCCCCTCAGCTTCCAGCTTGGTGGCAGCGACGCCGATTCGGGCACCACGCTCACCTTCAGCGCCACCGGGCTGCCCGAGGGGGCCACCCTCGATCCGACCACTGGCGTCATCAACTGGACGCCGGGCGCCGGTCAGGCTGGGGACTACCTGGTCATGGCCTCCGTGTCCGACGGCATGACGAGCACCGCCCTGCCGCTGGTGATCCGCGCCGCCCTCACGGCGCCGGCCCCCAGCGTGATCATCGAGAACACGCCCAGCTTCCCGGCGGTGCCCGGCCAGGACGTGCTGGTCCACGTCATCGCCGAGAGCTTTGGCAACATCGCCGGACTGCGTCTGTTTGCCGATGGTGTCGAGCTTCCGCTGGATGAATTCGGCCGCGCCCACGTCCAGGCGACCCAGGTGGGCAAGATCGCCCTGCGCGCCGAGGCCACCGACGTGGATGGCCTGGTGGGCAGCACCACGTCCGTGATCCGCGTGCGCGATCCCCAGGACAAATCCGCCCCGACGCCGTCCTTCGCCAGCCAGCTGGCCTTCGCGCGCCTCACCGACCTCACGGCCATCACCGGCAGCACCGGCGAGGCCAATGTGGATGCCTGGACGCTGGAGATCGCGCGCTACGGCGACGAGCACTACACGACCCTGGCCAGCGGCGATGGCGCGGTGAACAACGCCGCCTTCATGCAGCTCGATCCGGCGACCCTCGCCAACGGCATGTACACCCTGCGCCTGCGGGTCACCGACCTGGGCGGGCGGCGCGGCGAAGCCAGCGTCGACGTGGAAGTGGATTCCGCCACCAAGACGGGCCGTCTGCAGCGCAATGAAGCCGATTTCAGCTGGAGCGTCGGCGGGCACACCCTCGACTTCCTGCGCAGCTACGATTCGCTCAACACCTCTGTCGCCGGCAGCTTCGGCAACGGCTGGCGGCTCTCCTTCCGGGATGTGGATCTGCAGACCGACGTGGCCCTCACCGGGCGCGAGGATGCGGGTGAACTGGGCACCTTCCAGGACGGTCAGCGGGTCGTCCTGACGCTGCCGTCCGGTGAGCGGGCAGCCTTCACCTTCGTGCCGCAGAAACACAGCATCCCCGGCCAGACCTGGTACACCCCGGCCTTCCAGGCCGAATCCGCCAGCGGCTGGCAGCTCGTCGTGCCCGACACCAAGCTGCAGCGGGCCGGCTCCAGCTACTACGATCTGGTCAGCGGCGTGGGCTACAACCCGGCCAATTCCGGCGACACGGACTACATCCTGGTGGCGCCGGACGGCACCCGCTACAGCATCGCCGACGGCCGCATCGACGACGTGCGCTTCACCGACGGCGTGCATGTGGCCGTGAGCGACAGCGGTCTGGTGGCCAGTACCGGCGAGACGGTGCAATTCACCCTCAACCACGCCGGGGCCATCGAACGGGCCGCCCTGTCCGACGGGCGTCAGTACCTCTACGACTACGACGCCCAGGGCCGGCTCGTTTCAGTCCGCAACCTGGAGGCGGCCACGTCGCTGCGGTATGGCTACGAAGCGGGCGCCCTCGGCCGCCTGACGCTGGTCACCGGCAGCGGGGCAGGGGCCCTGTACACCTATGGTCCGTCCGGAGTCGGCCAGGCGCCCATCTCCGGCGATCTGGGGTCCTCGGTCAATTACCTTGCGACTCCGGTGAATGGCAGCCTGATCGCGGGCGAGGTGGATCACTACGCCTTCACGCTCCGTCCGTCGGAGCTGGCCTCCACCGCGAGCGGCTCGGTGTATCTGGGCATCGTGGTCGAAGGCCATAACGGCCTCGCGCCGGTCCTGCCGGTCATGCCCGGCCTCACCGCCATCGCCTCGTCGGTGGTGGGCAATCGCGCCTTCGCCCTCTTCAAGCTCGATGCCGCCGGCCTGGCGCAGATCGACGTGGCCGGCAGCGGCGTGGGTGACTACACCCTGAGCCTGTTCGTGGCGGGTGACGCCAACCGGGACGGCAAGGTCGACGGGGCCGACGCCATCGCCATCGCCGCCGCCAAGGGCGCGGTGCGGGGCGGGGCCGGCTACAGCGAGGCCCTCGATGCGGACGGCAACGGCGTCATCGAAAGCGGCGACCTGCAGCTCCTCATGCAGAACGCGGGCTTCACGCCCAACCGGGCGCCGGTCGTTGTGGCCGGCACGGTGAAGACCCACGTGGATCTGGACGTGAATGCGCCGGTGTCCACCTTCGTGAAGGATCCGGAAGGCGACCGCACCTTCTTCACCCTCCTCGGCTCAACCCATGGTACGGCGCACCTGTCCGGCGACGGCCAGTCCGTGGTGTTCACGCCCGAGGCCGGCTACATCGGCACCGCAGACTTCACCATCCGCGCCGACGACGGTTTTGGTCAGACCATCCAGACCATCGCCGTCACCATCAGCAACGCGGCGCTGACCCGCCTCGACTTTGTCGACCGCAACCTGCGGCTCGCCGTGGGCGAAGGTCGCCAGATCAGCCTGATCGGCGACTTCGAAGATCAGGCCAACGTGGAACTGCCGGCGTCCTATGTGACCCTGATGAGCACCGACGGCGCCATCGGCAGCCTCGTTGCCGGCGGCCGCATCAACGCCGTGGGCAAGGGCTCCGGCGTACTCATCGCCGAGCGTGCCGGTCTGCGCGCGGCCACCGCGTTCACCGTGGGTGTGCCCACCGACACCGTGCAGGCCTACCTGTACGCGGGCGGCATGACCGTCTATCCCGGCGCGGTGAGCCTCGCCGAGAACGTGGGCAAGCGTCAGATCCTGGCCAATCTGTACGGCGCCATGGACCTGGCTCCGGCCTCCAGTGGCACGCACTACTACGTGAGCAACGACCAGATCATCAGCGTCTCGGCTGACGGGCTGATCAGCGCCCGCCAGAGTGGCGAGGCGACCGTCACGGTCATCAACGGCGGCGCCGAGACCATCATCCCGGTCAAGGTGGAGAAGCCCTTCGTCGGGCCCACCGTGCTGGGCGATCTGGGCGGCATCGTGCAGGGCGCCGACGGGTCCATCGTCGCGGTGGCGCCGGGCGCGTTGCGTGGCAACACGACGGTGTCCATCGAAGCGGTCAAGGCCGCCGACCTGCCCGCCGGCATGCCCGATGGCATGGCCCTGGCAGGCGCCTTCAAGCTGGATCTGGGCGATCGCAAGCTCGATACGCCGATCCAGCTCGCCATCCCCACTACCGGCATCGCCGCGGGCACCAAGGTGGTGTTCATGCGCTACGCCGAAATTCCGATGCCCGATGGCTCCAAGCAGCCCATCTGGCTGCAGGAAGAGACCGGCGTGGTGGGCGCGGACGGTTACGCCCGCGCCATGTCGCCCCCGTATCCCGGCGTCACGGTGTCGGGCACCTACACCTGCGGCATCGCGCCGGATGCCAGCTTCAGTCAGGTGCGCGGTCAGACCTACGCAACCTTCCCGGTGGGCATCAACGACGGCGGCTCGTCCTTCGCCATGCTGTCGTCCCTGGGCGGTGGCGCGGCCATGGGGGCCGCCTTCGGCCTGACGGCGGGCTTCATGCTTACCTGCCTGATCGGTTATCACGAGCTGCAGATCATCTCGGTGCCGGCCCAGGGCCTGCCGACGGTCACCAAGGTGGGCGTGCAGGTGGATCCGGGCAAGGTCAGCGACAACCGCATCGAGGTGAACAACCCCTACAGCCCGAGCACCTCGCCGGCCACCGAGCCCTTCGTCTCGTCGGCCCGCTTCCTCTTCAAGGACGACGGATCGGGCAATGTGGTGCCGTTCGTGGAGATCAAGGGCGACCGCTTCACCTACGACAATCCGGCCGCGCCGGCCTTCGCCAAGAAGGGCAGTCAGATCGCCGATCTCAAGGTGGTGTTCGAGACCCCGGACGGGCACACGTTCGAGGTTTCGCCGAGCGCGACCAGCACCGATGGCGACGTCTTCGTCGAAGTGCCCCAGACGGTCTCCATCGGCACCGCCAAGATCTTCGTGCGGCGGCCCATCTACTACGCCAACGGCGGCACCTGGGACGACCTGGAGCAACTGGACAGCAACAAGGTTCAGCTGTCCTACGACGCGCGCTACATCTTCGGCGGCATGTCGGGCAATCAGGTCTTTGCCATCGACAGTCAGACTCAGGATCTGGTGGCGCGCATCAACGTGAGCGGCAACTTCCCGGCGCCCCGGGCCATGGCGATCAGTTCGGACAACACCCGGGCTTACGTGACACTGCGCTACAACGGCGCGGTGGCGCTGGTCGACACCATCGCCCTGCAGCAGGTCGATGTGGACGGCGATACGGCCAACGGCATCAGCAGCATTCCGCTGTTGCCCGGCGCCCAGCCCTTCTGGATCGCCATCGCCAAGGGCGGCAAGAAGGCTTACGTGTCGGACGAGGTCGCCGGTCGCGTGTACGTGATCGACATCGATCCGTCGTCCTCCACCTACAACACCCTGGTGAAGACCATCGACGTGAATCCGGCGCCGTCCGGTCTGCGCGGCATGGCCATCAACGCCAACGGCAAGCGTCTGTTCGTCGCGGCGCCGGACAAGGCCCTGTTCGGCCGCCCCGGCGGCGGTGATGGCAAGGTCTTCGTCATCGACGTGGAGGAGGGCAGCAGTACTTACGGTCAGGTGGTGGCCACGCTGGACGCAGGTTCCGAGCCCTACGGCGTATCGGCGACCAACGACCCGAACGTGATGATGTACACCAACCGTCTGTCCGACTCCAAGGGCGTGGTGATCGTCAAGGGTGACGTGGGCAATTACACCCAGACCACCGTGACCCTGACCCTCGGTGCCATCACGGACTGGTTCGACGTGAACAACGCCAGTTCCGTGGTCCTGTCCAAGGACACCAAGTACGCCTTCGTCGTCGGGTACAACACCTACATCCAGGACGTGCCGTCCCACGATCCGAACTACGACCCGAACCACCCCGCGGGTGGCAACATCGGCATCATCCGCGATCCCCTCGGGCCCAACCCGACCCTCGTCGGCGCGACCCGCGAGATCCCCATGTCCTGGCCTGACAACGCGGTCCTGTCGCCGGACGGCAACACCCTGTACGCGGCCTTCCGCGGCCAGCGCGTCGTCATGGCCTTCGATGTGGCCAAGATGATCGCCGTCGTCGAGAGCGGCAGTCCCGATCTGGGCACCACCGCAGTGGACGACATCGATCCGTCCATCGATGTGCGCGCCAACTTCAAGATGCTCAAGAAGGGCGGGTTGTTCACCGATCCGGTGTTCGGCGTCCCGCCGGGGGCCACCAACGGGCCCATCGGCGTCGGCTTCAACCAGGGGCTGGTGACCCAGGGCGGCGCTTCGCTGGAACTGCTGGCGCCGGATGCCTCCACGTCCAATCTCAACCCCAATTTCTCGTGGATGGTGAAGGGCTTCGAAGGGGCCAAGGCGCGGCTCTACGTGAGCACCTTCCGGGGCAGCGACGGTCTGTTCCCCACCGATCTGGGCTCGACGGACCAGAACCCCAACCGGATCTTCTCGTCCGACCTGCTTGACGCCAGCTCGGCGGATTCCACCGGCGCGATCTTCATCAAGCAACTGCCCGCCAACCTCAAGCTCACCGCCGGTCAGCAGTATTACTGGGGGGTGGAGGTGGTGTCGCCGTCCGGCACCGTGGTGGCCCGCGACTGGCGCGTGTTCAAGACCGAGGCCTTCAAGGATCCGAGCAAGCCCTACAGCAGCGTCACCGTGCTGACCCACGGCTTCCAGCTCTCGCCGACCCAGCCGGCCAACCTGGCCGACGCCCTGTCGTCCTTCTACCAGATGGCGGAAACCATCGCCAAGGATGGCGGTGAAGGGGTGGCGGCGCGCTACCAGAAGTCCACCGGGCACTGGATCATCTTCTACGATGGCGCCAACAGCGGTGCCCTGGTGGGCCACGATCTGGTGGATGCCCTGCGCATGCCCAGCCTGAATGGCCGGCCCATTGCGCTGGTGAGCGACTGGTACGACGAATCCGACTTCCCCACGGATGGCTTCAGCGAAGCGGCGGCGGATACCTTCTACTCGTCCCTGGCTCAGCTCAACGAGGAATCGGGCGGCAAGATCTTCCAGTCGCCCATCCACCTGATCGGCCACAGCCGCGGCACCGTGGTCAATAGCGAGCTGGCCCAGCGTTTTGGCGTCTATGCGCCGACGGTGTCCCTCGACATGACCGCGCTGGACGTGCATGACTTCAACCAGCCGTCCCTGGACATCCCCATCGCGCAATACATCCAGGCGGCCGGTGCAGCGGCGGGCGCCGTATCCGGGCTGGTCGGCAACCTGATCTCCCTGTGGGGCATGCTGCCCACCAACGCCGTCATCCCGACCGGCAACTTCCTCGACCCGGACGTGCAGCGCTGGAGCAACATCGCGTTTGCCGACGCCTACTACCAGGTGGTGGCCAGCAATACGCCGATGGGCTTCGGACAGATCGTCACCACGCCCAACGGGCGCTACGTGCCGAACTTCGACTACAGCGTCAATCTCACCGGCCGCGCCGGTTTCACCCGGGACGACGGGCTCATCAGCGCGTCCCTCCTGGCGAGCGGCGAATTCCGCGCCGGTGGTCCCCACAGTCGTGTGTGGCGCTGGTACGGCGGCACCATGGACCTCTCCGCCACCACCTTCCAGGCGGGCGGCGAGCCGGTCTACCGGCGTCTCTACGACAAGACCAAGACCGAGTTCCAGGGCGTTACCGTGCCCTGGTACAACGCCCAGAGCTTTGCCCTTGGCAGCGGACCGTGGGAAGGCATCGGCACCGGCTGGGCCTTTGCGCCCCAGGGCGGTGTGACTTACTCCGGGCCCATGAGCGCCACCAAGGTCTCCCTGGCGACCGACAACACTGAGGCGCCCAATCCTTCCGGCATGGCCGTACCGAGTATCTTCAATGGCGATTTCGAGGAAGGCGCCCTCAACCGCAGCTGGCTGCTCCAGTACTCGGCGGGTGGCCTGGCCACGCGCCTCACCGGCGATCTGCCGGGCTGGTCCTTCCATGGCGGCTCGTTTGCCAAGACCCGGACGCTGATCGACGGCGACCGTCTGGTCACGCTGGCGGACGGCACCCACGCCGCAATGCTCGACAACGACAACTACCGTATCGAGCACAATCGCATGGTGGTGCCCGACTGGGCCGAGTTCCTGACGGTGGACGCCAAGGTGCTCACCGGCAAGGCGGGCGAGAAGCTTCTGGTGCGCGGCTATCTGGCGGATTCGTCGGTACCGATCGAGCTGGGCAGCATCGCCCTGGACAACACCGGCACCAACTTCCAGTCCTACACCTTCCAGGTGCCCACCGCCTTCCGCGGCGCCGGCCGCCTGCTCGAGTTCTCCATGAGCAGCGGTGCGACGGCGGATGCCGAGGTGCTTCTGGATCACGTCCAATTCACCAAGGGCCTGATCACCGACAGCACCCTCGATCCGTCCGACAAGGCGGTGTTCTTCACCGACACCACCACCGGTCCGACCACAGGCCTGAGCAGTCAGTGGGTGGATCTGACCAACCCGTTCAGCCAGGCTTTCACCGTCACGGTCACGACCGACCCGAACAGCTTCCTGGTGGTGGCCGGCACCAGCGGTGATGTGGTGCTCAATGACAACAACGCCCACGATCCGCTGTACACCGATTACGTCCTGGCGCCGGGGGCCCATCTGAAGCTCAACCTGAAGTCCAAGTTCAATGCGGACTTCATCAAGACCTACAAGGATGCGGACATTCCCATCCAGAAGACCAATCTGTACTTCACCATCACCCTCGCCAACGGCAGCATCCGCGACGAGGCGGTGGACCTGTTCTACATGCCGGACTACGCCGACGGTAACGCGACGGATGGCCTGTGGACCTTCATGGACACGATGGACGGAAAGACCCGCACCCTGAGCTTCGACAATGCGGCCCATGTGGAGCTCAAGGAGACGTCCGATACCTACAATCTGTTCGGCGTGTCCCAATCCGGGGGCATCGTCCAGGGCCTCACCTACACTGGCCGTTATGTGAACGCCTTGCCCGATTTCGCCACCTATCAGGTGGAGGAGGGTGGGCGCAAGCTGGGGACGATCAAGGTCGCCGGCTATTCGGTGCCAAAGCAGACCGTGGGTGTGTCCCTGGCAACCCTGCGCACGATGGTGCAGAACATCCGCACCGAGGCGGAGAACTACAAGAACAACCCCCTCACCGCGGTCGTGCATGATCCGACCGGCTTTGCTGCCGGAAAGTACAACATCTTCCTGAACCTGTTCCCGGATGCGGTGATCACCGACGCGCAATGGCAGGACGTGGTGGATGGATTCAACGAGTGGTTTGGCACGGGGGCCAGCGCGATCTACCAGAACAACATCGCCCAGACGGAGTTTTCGTATGGCGAGACTGGTCTCAATCCGATCGTGATGATCAACCAGCCGTGGGTGAATACAGTTGCGAAGCCAGACCCGAATGACGATGCCTCGCGCAGTTTTGCCGGTCTCGACTTCGCCTACAACACCTTCGAGTCGACCCTCACCAAGGCGGGTGCCGGGGCAGGCAGCTTCGGCGGCATGGTGATCCGCGACGACATCTCCATCGCCTCCAAGCGCTATCTGCTGTCCCGCGTGGTCAACCCCGAGCGCGCGGGTGCCATGGGCGGTCAGAGCGCCATGACGCTGGTGGTGGATGGCATCCTGCGCGCCTACCTGTCGGTCGGCTTCACCCGCAAGGATATGGGGCGGTCCTACGGTTGGGTGGTAGGTCACGAACTGGCCCACAACATGGGGCTGTTCGACGAGTACATCTACAGCCCCTTCACGAACGCCCCACGGGATGGTGGTGCGAACTTCATGTCCAACGCCAACAACATCCGCGTGAGCAGTTCCCAGGCCGCGGCGCTGCATCTGGCCATGGACAATCCCGACACGACGGTCGCCCTGTCCAGCACCGACGCGCTGCTGTCCTGGTACCTGGACCTGGATGCGCTCGACAAGTCTAATCGTGCGGGACGGCAAGTCTTGAACCTGTCCCCGCTGGCAGGAGACGGTGAAGGTTCCACCGACCCCCTGGGCGGTCTGCTCTACTTCGTGAGTCAGAACAGTGACGCCACGTCGCCTGTCACGTCCTCGCCAATTCTGATTTCCGGTGCATCCCACGACGGCATCGTCAATGGCCAGTTCTCCGTGGCCGATCCGGCAGCGACCGACTACGGCTGGATCACCGAAGGCGATGCCAAGGTCAGCGCTGGCGCCGGCGTCCTCACCGAAGACCCGCGCCTCGCCTCGCGCTTCGCCCAGACCTTCGTGGTCCCGGCGGATGCCGCGACGCTGCGCTTCCAGCTGGTGTCCAGCCATTTCGTCGCCAACGGCGACGGCCCGCCGGATGCCTTCGAGGTGGCCCTGATCGGCGCCGACGGCAAGCCGGTGGGCGGCACCCTGCCCCTGTCCGGCAGCGACGCCCTGTTCAACCTGCAGGCGGATGGCACGGTGTATGCGGCCGACCAGGTCAGCGCGGCGGGCCTCACCAACCGTAACGGCGGCACCTTCCCGTCCGGCCGTCCGATCACCGTGAGCATCGACCTCACCGGCGTCGCGGCGGGCACCACCGTCACCCTGTACTTCGACCTCCTGGGCTTCGGCGAAGCCGCCAGTTCGGTCACCGTCGACAACGTCCGCCTGCTCAAGGTGGGCGAGGTGGAAGACCAGCCGCCGGTGGCCAATGCCGATACCGCCGCGGTGGACGAGGACGCCTCCGTGCTCGTCAATGTGCTCGCCAACGACACCGATCCGGAAGGCAAGGCCCTCACCCTGGTGAGTGCCGACGGTGCCACCCACGGGGCCGTGACCCTCGAAAACGGCCAGGTCCGTTACACGCCGAGCGCCAACTACTTCGGTGCGGACAGCTTCACCTATGTGGTCCGTGACGAGGCCGGCAATACCGCCACCACCTCCGTGGCGATCACGGTGCGCCCGGTCAATGACGCGCCGGTGGCGAATCCGGACAGTGTGGCGGTGCTTTCCGGCGGTTCGGTGCTCATCGACGTGCTCGCCAACGACACCGATATCGACAGCCCGGTGCTGACCATCACCGGCGCCACCGGTGCCAGCCACGGCACGGTCGCCATCGAGTCCGGCAAGGTCCGCTACACGCCCGACGCCGGCTATGCAGGCGGCGACAGCTTCACGTACACGATCACCGATGGTGACGGCGGCAACGCCGGCAGCAGCGTGACGGTGGACATCCTGGTGCACAACACGCCGCCGGTGGCCAACGCCGACACGGCCGTCACCGACGAAGACACGCCGATCCTCATCGACGCCCTGGCCAACGACACCGACGCCGAGGGTCAGGCCCTCAGCCTGGTGAGCGTGGGTCTGGCCACCCACGGGACGGTCAGCCTCGACGCCGGCCAGATCCGCTACGTGCCGGACGCCGACTGGTTCGGTGCCGACAGCTTCACCTATGTGATGCAGGATTCCGTGGGGGCCCAGGCCTCGGCCACGGTGAATGTCACGGTGAACAGCGTGAACGATCCGCCCGTCGCCAATCCCGATTCGGCGACCGTGGAGGCCGGCCAGTCGGTGCTCATCGACGTGCTCGCCAACGATACGGACAAGGACAGCGCCCAGCTTGCCGTCACCGCCGTGTCGGGCGCCGCCCACGGCACCGTCGTCATCGAGTCCGGCCAGGTGCGCTACACCGCCAACGCCGGCTTCACCGGCGCCGACAGCTTTACCTACACCGTCAGCGACGGTGACGGGGCCAGCGTCGACGGCAGCGTGGCGATCACCGTCCAGCTCCACAACACCGCACCGGTGGCCCATGCCGACAGCGCTGTAACCGACGAGGATCATTCGGTCCTCATCGACGTGCTGGGCAACGACTCCGACGCGGAAGGGCAGGTCCTGAGCCTTGTCAGCGTGACCGGTGCCACCCATGGCACGCTGGCCATCGAAGGCAACCAGGTCCGCTACACGCCGGACGCCGACTGGAACGGTGCCGACAGCTTCACTTACGTGGTGGCGGACAGCCTCGGCGCCACCGCCAAGGGCGCCGTGGATGTGACGGTGACCCCGGTCAACGACGCGCCGACCCTGGATGCCCTGGCCGACGCAGCCGTCAAGGAAGGGGACAGCTTCACCGTCACCGCCGTCGGTCATGACGTGGATGCCGGCGATGTCCTGAACTACGCCCTCGACGCCGCCCCGCAGGGCGCAAAGATCGACCCGCTCACCGGTGCCCTCACCTGGAAGGCGACCGACGGCGACGCCGCCTACGCCTTCACGGTCCGCGTCAGCGACCTCTCGGGCGGCACCACGACCCGCAGCTTCACCGTCAATGTGGCCAATGTCGCGCCCACCCTGCAGGCGGGCGGCCTGCCCGCCGTGTATGCGGGTCAGAGCTACACCCTGGAGCTCTCCAGCAGCGATCCGGGTGACGACACCCTCAGCCTGTGGCACATCAACTGGGGCGACGGCCAGGTGCAGGATGTGGCCGGCAATCCGGGCCAGATCACCCACACCTACGACGGCAGCGTGCTCGGTCAGGTACAGATCCGCGCCACCGCCACCGACGAGGACGGCAGCTACGCCCTTGACCCGCTGGCCATCGCGGTGCTGCCGGTGCCCCTGCAGGTGCGCAGCTTCACGTCTGACAGCAACGGCTTCGCGGTGCGCTTCAACGACCCGTTCGACGCCTCGGTGATCAACCTCTACGACTCCACCCTGAGCAACCTGGGCGTGTCCGACGTGGTCCTGAGCGGCAGCGGCGGCAGCCTGGTCAAGGGCTCCCTGGTGTTCGACGCCGACGGCAAGGGCCTGCGCTTCCTTGCCACCGGCAGCGGCCTCGCCGCCGACACCTACAGCCTCGTGCTGAAGAGCGGTCCGCTGGCCTTCCACAGCGCCTTCGGCGCCCTGGACGGCAATGGCGACGGCACCGGCGGCGACGACTACACCACGCGCTTCACCATCGGTCCCGTGCCGGCCCTGCGCCTGTCCCTGCCGGACTTCGTCCGCGGGCCGGGCCAGAGCGTGGATGTGCCCGCCACCGGCAAGTACCTGCCGCTGAGCCTCAGCAGTGCTGGCGACGTGCGCAACCTGAGCTTCACCGTACGCTTCGATCCGAGCCTGCTGGCCATCACCGGCGCCGTGGCCGGCGCCGGGCTGCCGTCCGGCGCGAGCCTCAATGTGGATACCTCGGTGGCCGGCCAGATCACCGTGACCATCGCCTCGGCGACGCCCATCGCCGCCGGCAAGCTCACGCTGGTGAACCTGGTGGCCAGGGTGCCCGACACGGCGGCCTACGGTGCGGTGGAGGTGGTGGACATCGGCAACGTGTTTGCCAACCAGACGGCCGCCGACCGGGCTGACGACGACGCCCTGCACGTGGTCGGCTACATCGGCGACGGCAACCGCAACGCCAAGCTCGACAAGGACGACGTCACGCTGCTGCAGCGCAACTCGCTCAAGCTCGACAGCGGGCTCGCTGCGTGGTCCTACATCGATCCGCTGCTGATCGGCGACATCGACGGCGACGGCAAGCTCACCACTGCCGACGCTTCCCGCGTCGCCCAGAAGATCGCGGGTGTGGCGCGGCCGGAAATCCCGGACGTCCCGGCTGGCCTCAAGGTGAACTTCGCCACCGCACCCACACCGCCGACCGCGCCGGTGATCGATTTCGGCAGCAGCTTCGCCGGCTTCACCGTGGGCTCGAGCGATCCGAAGTTCAAGAAGGAGAACTGGAAGAAGGCCTTCGTGACGAATATGGCGACCAGCTCCACCAATCCGAACGCGAACCTGAAAGTAACGGTAGACGCTTCGGTACAATCCACCACGCCCGCCTGATGGGCGTGGTGAGAACCCCTGGACAATCGGAGATTCAACGTGTCAGACAACGCAGCAGTACCCGAGACCCCGGAAGGCCAGCGCATCCGCATGAACACGGCGTCCCTCAAGAGCACCTACTGCAACATGGTCAACGCGACCACCACGCGGGAGGAGGTCGTGCTCAACTTCGGCGTCAATGAAAGCTGGGACCGCACCGGCGGCGACTACGAGGTCAAGCTGGAGCATCGCGTCATCCTCAGCCCCTTCGCGGCGAAGCGTCTGTCCCAGATGCTCAGCAAGCTCGTGGACGAATACGAGCACCGCTACGGCGAACTGAAGTAATTCTCCCTCCGGCCGGTCACGGGCAGGGCGCCATCGGCGCACCTGCCGGTGCCGGCTGTCCAAGTTTTCCGAACGGAATCTTCACACCGTGCACGCTGCGTCCCGCTCCGTGTCCGCTGCCCCGGCGGACGCCGCCGTCCCTGTCGCGCCCGACGCCCTGTGGGGCGCCTTTGTCAGCGCCGACAACGCGGCCGATTTCTGCAAGAGCTGGCTGGCCCTGCAGTGCAGCCAGGTGGGGGACGTGCGCGCCGGCCTGCTGCTGCTGGAGCAGGGAGGCGGCACCTTCGTCCCGGCCGGGGTGTGGCCCACCGACCAGACCGACGTCACCTACCTCGCGCCGGGCGCCCAGCGTTGCCTGAGCGAACGCCGCGGCACCCTGCAGCGGGGCCTGGAAGGGGCGCTGGTGGTGGTCGCTTACCCGCTGGAGGTGGATGGCCGCATCCACGGCGCCGTGGTGCTGGACGTGGCCGAGCGCCCGGACGCGGCCCTGCAGGATGTCCTGCGGCGGATCCACTGGGGCGCCGGCTGGCTCGAGAGCGTGTTCCTGCGCCGCCAGGCCCAGGACGAAGCCCTCGCCCTGACGCGCGCCCGTGCGGCGCTGGACGTGCTGGGCGTGGCGGCCGAGCAGGCGCGCCTGGAAGACCTGGCCCTGGCGGTTGCCAACGATCTGGCCAGCCGCTTTGCCTGCGACCGGGTCGCCTTCGGCGTGGATCGCGCCGGACGCGCCCGCCTGGTGGCCCTGTCCCACTCCGCCTTCTTCGAGAAGAAGAGCCAGTTCGTGGTGGCCCTCGAGAACGCCATGGACGAGGCCCTCGACCAGCGCCGCAGCGTGATCTGGCCGACCGACACCGACGCCGCGGCGGGCGGCATTGCCATCGCCCACCGGGACTTCGCGGCCCAGCGGGCCGTGTGCTCGGTGCTCCTCAGCAGCCGCGGCCAGGGCATCGGCGTGCTGACCTTCGAACGCAATGCCGGCGAGCCCTTCGAACCCGACGAGGTCCTCGGCTTCGAAGCCATCGGGGCGCTCCTCGGGCCCCTGGTGGAGAGCCGCATCGAGCTCCATCGCTGGTTCGCCGGGCGGCTCGCCGACAAGGTCCGGGACGGCTGGCGGCATCTGCGCGATCCGCGCCGGCCGGCCTTCCGTGCCGCGGTCACCGTGATCGCCGTGCTGCTGGCGGCGGCCGTCCTGATTGACGGCGATTACCGGGTGAGCGCCAAGTCGGTGGTGGAAGGCGAAGTGCAGCGCTCCGTGGTGGCGCCCTTCGAGGGCTACATCCGCGAGGCGCCGATCCGCGCCGGCATGCTGGTCAAGAAGGGTCAGATGCTGGCCCGCCTGGATGATCGCGACCTCCTCATCGAACGCCAGCGCTACAGCGCCGAGCGGGAGCAGCACGAACGCCGCTACCGGGATGCCTTGTCCAAGCACGAGCGCGCCAACGCCCATGTGTCCCTCGCCCAGATGGCCGAGGCCGAATCCCAGCTCGCCCTGGTGGAAGAAAAGCTCGCCCGCGCCGAGGTGGTGGCGCCCTTCGACGGCGTGGTTGTCACCGGCGACCTGACCCAGCTCCTCGGCTCGCCGGTGGAGCAGGGCAAGCTGCTCTTCGAAGTCGCGCCCCTGGACGCCTACCGGGTGATCCTCAAGGTGGACGACCGGGACATCCGTTACGTGCGCGCCGGCCAGGGCGGTCGCCTGGTGCTCACCGGCTTTGCCGGCGACGCCCTGGACTTCAAGGTGCACAACATCTCCATGGCCCAGGCGGAGGAGGGCAAGAACCTGTTCCGCGTGGAGGCCCGCCTCGACCGGGGCGACATCCCCCTGCGGCCGGGCATGGAGGGCGTCGGCAAGATCGTCGTCGGCGAGCGCAGCTACGCCTGGATCTGGACCCACCGCCTGTTCGACTGGCTGCGCCTGCAGGCCTGGAACTGGCTGCCTTAAGGCACACACGCCGTGGCCGGCTCCTTCCTCAGCGCCTCCTGGTACCGCGTCGCCGGCCTGCGCCCGCAGCTGCGCGGCCACGCCCAGGTGCAGCGCCAGCGCTTCCGCGGCAAACCGTGGTACGTGATGCGCGACGCCGCGTCGGGCAAGATCCACCGCTTCACGCCCGGTGCCTACGCGGTGCTCCAGCGCATGGACGGCCGAAGCACGCTGGACGTCATCTGGCAGGACGTGGCGGCTGCAGCCGGTGTGGATGCGCCCACCCAGGACGAGGTGATCGAACTCCTCTCCAAGCTCCACAGCGGCGATCTGCTCCAGACCGATCTGCCGCCGGACGTGGCCGAGCTGGCCGAGCGGGGCGCCCGCCAGAAGCGGCAGAAGCGCCTGCAGAGCTTCCTGAATCCCCTGTCGATCCGCCTGCCCCTGTGGGATCCGGACCCCTTCCTCAACCGCAGCTGGCCCTGGGTGGCGCGCCTGTTCGGGCCTCTCGGGGTGATCCTGTGGCTGCTCGCCGTGGTACCGGCGGGCGTGCTGGTGGGCATGCACTGGGACGAACTCACCGGCAACCTGGGCGACCGCCTCCTCGCCACCGACAACCTGGTGCTGCTGTTCTTCATCTACCCGGCGATCAAGTTTCTCCATGAGCTGGGCCACGCCTGGGCGGTGAAATCCGGCCACGGTGAAGTGCACGAGATGGGCGTGATGTTCCTGGTCTTCGCGCCGGTGCCTTACGTGGATGCCACCGCCTCCGGCGCCTTCCGCAGCAAGTGGCGGCGCGCCCTGGTGGGCGCGGCGGGCATGCTGGTGGAGCTCTTTCTGGCCGCCCTGGCGGTGATGCTGTGGGTCCTCGCGGAGCCCGGCTTCGTGCGCTCGGTGGCCTACAACGTGATCTTCGTGGCCGGGCTGTCCACCCTGGTGTTCAACGGCAACCCGCTGCTGCGCTACGACGGCTATTACATCCTGGCGGACCTCATCGAGATCCCCAACCTGGCCCAGCGCGCCAACCAGTACTGGCAGTGGCTGGCCAAGCGCCACCTGTTCGGCGCGGTGGAGGTGGAGCGCCCCGCGGCCACGCCGGGCGAGCGGCGCTGGTTCCTGTTCTACGGCCCGGCCTCGGCCCTGTACCGGCTGTTCGTGACGATCTCCATCACCCTTTTCATCGCCGGCGAGTTCTTCTTCATCGGCGTGGTGATCGCGATCTGGGGCGCCATCACCATGTTCGGCGTGCCGGTGGGCAAGATGCTGGGCTATGTGTGGGGCAGTGCCGAGCTCCAGCGCCACCGGCCGCGTGCCCTGTGGGTCACCTTTGGCGGGCTGGCGGCGCTGCTGCTCTTTCTCTTCGTTGTGCCGATGCCCCTGCGCACCCACGCCGAGGGCATCGTCTGGGTACCGGCCCAGGCCGAGCTGCGGGCCAAGGGGAATGGATTCGTGGAGCGCGTGCTGGCCGCGCCGGACGCCTGGGTGCAGGCCGGCGATCTGGTCATCGTCACCCGCCAGCCGGATGTGGATGCCGACGTGACCCAGCGCCGCGAACGGGTGCGCCAGCTGGAGGTGCAGTACGCCGCCCAGATGTTCGACGACCGCCTGCAGGCCGCCGTGGTGGCCGAGGATCTGGGCCGCGAGCGCGCCGCCCTGGCCCGCGCCGAGGAGCGCCTGGACGAGCTGCTGCTCACCGCCGGCGTGTCCGGCCGCCTGCGCCTGTCCCGCCCGGACGATCTGCCCGAGCACTTCGTCAAGAAGGGCGAGCTGGTCGGCTACCTGCTGGCGGGCCCGCCGCGGGTGGTACGCGCGGTGGTCACCCAGGACGACATCGCCCTGGTGCGGGATCGCCTGGAGGCGGTGGAGGTGAAGATCGCCGACCGTCTTGCCGAGACCTATCCGGCCCAGGTGAGTCGTGAGGTGCCCGGCGCTCAGGATCAGCTCCCCAATCGCGCCCTGGCCATGGAAGGCGGCGGCCTGCACGCCACCGATCCCCGCGATCCGGATGGCCTCAAGACCCTGGAGCGGCTCTTCCAGTTCGATCTGACCCTGCCCGACAGCGTTGGCGAGGTGCAGCTTGGCACCCGCGTCTACGTGCGCTTCATCCACCGGGCCGAGCCCCTGGCCGATCAGTGGGGCCGGCGCCTGCGGCAACTCTTCCTGTCACGCTTCCATGTCTAGGGCCGTGCTGTCCACCTGGGGCGTCCATGCCTTCGCCCCCGGGCTGTATCCCGAACGGCAGGATGCCAAGCCTGGCAAGCTGGACCGCTTCATGGGCGGTCTGCTCGGCCGCTGGGCGCGCCACGGTTCTGCCTTGCGCCTGCCGCCGGTGCGCCGTTTTGCCGAACAGGTGATCGCCCACGAAGGCGAACTCGCTGCCCTGGACGAAGCCACCCTGCAAGCCCGCGTCGCGCCCCTGCGCGCCGCTCTCGCGGCCAGCGGGCTCGACGACGCCAACGCGGCGGAGGTCTTTGCCCTCGTGCGCGAGGTGTGTTTCCGTCGCCTGGGCAAGCGCCACTACCCGGTGCAGCTGATGGGCGGCTACACCATGCTCAATGGCGGCCTGGCCGAGATGATGACCGGCGAGGGCAAAACCCTCACCGCGGTGCTGCCCGCGGTGGCGGTGGCCCTGGCCGGCGTGCCGGTGCATGTGATCACCGTCAATGAATACCTCGCCCAGCGGGATTCCGAGCAGCTCGCGCCGGTGTATGGCTTCTTCGGCCTCAGCGTCGGGCTGGTCACGCCGGAGCAGGAGCCGCCCGAGCGCATCGTCGCCTACGGCTGCGACGTGTGCTACTGCGTGAACAAGGATCTGGTCTTCGACTACCTGCGCGACCGCATCACCGCCCAGCGGATCAAGGCGGGTGCGCGGGCGCTGCTGGAAGGCTGGCTCGGCCGCAGCGCGCCGGTGGGGGGCTCGGGGACCCTGCTGCGCGGGCTGTACTACGCCATCGTGGACGAGGCTGACAGCGTGCTCATCGACGAGGCGCGCACGCCGCTGATCATTTCCGCCGAGCAGGACGACCCCAACGGTCGCGCCTTCTACGAGCAGGGCCTGGCCGTGGCCCGCAGCCTCAACGCCGACGAGCACTACCGCCTGCACCTCAAGGAACGCAGCATCGAACTCACCGAAGCCGGCCGCGCCGCCGTGGCCGAGGCGTCCCGCGGCCTGCCCGGCCTGTGGCAGGTGTCGCGCGCGCGGGAGGAACTGGTGGAGCAGGGCCTCACCGCCGAACACCTCTTTGAACTGGATCGCCACTACATCCTGGCCGAGGGCAAGGTGCAGATCGTGGACGAGTACACCGGCCGCGTCATGGCCGACCGCTCCTGGGAAAAAGGTCTGCACCAGATGATCGAGGTGAAGGAGGGCCTGGAGCTCACCAAGCGCCGCGACACCATCTCGCGCATCACCTACCAGCGTTTCTTCCGCCGCTACCTGCGCCTGGCCGGCATGAGCGGCACCGTCACCGAGGTGGCGCCGGAGATGCGCACCGTGTACGCCCTGGACGTGCTGCGCATCCCGCCCAACCGGCCAGTGCAGCGCCGTGACCTGGGCCTGCGCGTGTTCGCCCGCAGCGAGGCGCGCTGGGATGCGGTGCTGGCTTCCGCGCGCGCCCACGCCGCCGCTGGCCGCGCCGTGCTGATCGGCACCCGCTCGGTGGCCGCGTCGGAGCTCATCGGCGCGCGTCTGGCCGCGGCCGGTCTGGATCACGAAGTGCTCAACGCCCGCCAGGATGCCCGCGAGGCGGAGATCGTCGCCGACGCCGGCCAGCCCGGCCGCATCACCGTGGCCACCAACATGGCCGGGCGCGGTACCGACATCCTGCTGACGCCCGAGGTCAAGGCTGCTGGCGGGCTGCACGTGATCCTTACCGAATACCACGACTCGGCGCGCATCGACCGGCAGCTCTACGGCCGCTCCGGGCGCCAGGGCGACCCCGGCTCCTACGAGGCCCTGGTGAGCCTGGAGGACGAGCTCTTCCTTGCCCACGCTGCCCGCCTGGTGGCCTGGCTGCGCGTCCGCACGGCGCCGGACGGGGAGGTGGCGCGCCGCTTCGGGCCGCTCCTGCGCCGCTTCGCCCAGGGCGCCGCCGAAGCCCAGAACGCCCGCATCCGCCGTCACACGGTGGATTCCGACAACCGCATGGAACAAGCGCTCGCATTTGCCGGGCGAGGGGAATGAGCATGAAACGCCGCACCACCGCCGGGGTCGTCCTGGCCGTCCTGAACACCTTGGGTGCCGTCTCCGCGGCCCGCGCGGGCGAGTTCGACTGCATGATCGAGCCGCGCAAGACGGTGGACGTGCGCGCCGCCAGCGAAGGGCTCATCGAAAAGATCTGGGTGGATCGGGGCGACATGGTCAAGGCCGGCCAGGTGCTGGTCACCCTGGATTCGGGCGTCGAGAAAGCCGCCACCGAATCCGCCCGCTACCGCGCCACGATGGAAGGCAAGATCCGCACCGGCGAGAGCCGCGTCGAGTTCGCCACCCAGAAGTACAACCGCCGCGACAAGCTGGCCGGCCAGTCCTTTGTCTCCATGCAGGACCGGGACGAATCCCTCACCGAGAAGCGCCTCGCCGAATCCGAGCTGATCGAGGCCCGCGACGACCGCAAGCTGGCCGAGATCGAATACCGCCGCCTGTCCGAGCAACTGCGCCTGCGCACCATCAAGAGCCCGGTGGACGGCGTGGTGGTGGATCGCCTGCTGCACGCCGGCGAGCTCGCCGACAACCGCGACCTGCGCAAGCCCATCCTCAAGCTCGCCGACATCGGCACCCTGCACGTGGAGGCCCTGCTGCCGGTGGACGCGTGGGGCAAGCTGGCCGTCGGCCAGAGCATCGAGATCCTGCCGGAGAGCCCCGTCGGCGGCCGCTACACCGCGACGGTCAAGGTCATCGACCGGGTCATGGACGCCGCCAGCGGCACCTTCGGCGTGCGCATGGAACTCCCCAACCCCGGCCTCAAGCTGCCCGCCGGCATCCGCTGCAAGGCCAGCGTGCCGGGGGTGACGGGGCGAACGGTGCTCGCGGCGCCGCCGAAGAAGCCGGCGGCGGCACCGACTGCGCCGGGCGCCCCGGCCAGCCACTGAGCCCGCGGGCCCCGCGCCGCAGCGGCTTTGTCAGCGGGATGACTTCAGAAGCGCCGGCCGATCATCACGAAGAGGCGGGGATTGCGATCCACGTCCTCACTGGTGGGGGCGCCGCCCTGAGTGCGCCAGGCCAGGGTGGCGTCCAGGCTCCAGCCGTCCCTGAGGGAACGCACACCCACACCGGAGCCGGCCAGCCGGCGCGTGGAGGCCGAATTGACGTCCCAGGGCTTGGCGTTGGTTTCCACGTGGCCCGCATCGTAGAAGGCGAAGGGGGTCACGACGCCCACGTCGTAGCGGATTTCCAGCTGTGTGAACCAGCCCTGATCGCCGACGCCTTCGCCCAGCGGGAAGGCGCGCACCCCATAGAAGCCGCCCAGGTTGAATTTTTCCGACGAATCCAGGTTCTTGTCCGCCCATTGACCGGAATAGCGCGCGTAGGCGTGGACGCTGGAGGTGAGCTGCTGGATGCGCGCGACATCGAGATTCAGCTTGTTGAAGTGGCCGGCCGTCCGGGCGGTGACCCGGTCCAGGGCATCCATGCCCGGATCGAGGCTCAGGGAGCCGGGCAGCCAGGTCAGCGAGCCATACGTCACGCCGCCACCGAGCAGGGTGTCGCGCCGGTCGAACTGGATCGCGACCGGCGTGCCGTCGCTGTGCTTGTTGCGGATCAGGCCGGTGCTGTCGTACCGATCCTCCAGGTTTTTGTGCTGATAGCCTGCGGACAGCAGCATATTGCTTGCCTGGGAGCGGATCAGCGGATAGCTCAGGCGGGCCGTGGTGATCTTGGCGTAGCCCTTGGCATCCAGGGCGGCGAACTGGGCACCGAGCTGGTAGTTGGTGTAGGCGTAGCCCACCTGTCCGCGCAGCCCGGATGCGCCAATGGGCATCTCGTAGTCGAGGGACCCGAGCAGCATGCTCTGGTCGGTTGCCAGGGCGTTGATGGAAATCTTGTCGCCGTAACGGAAGGGACTGTTGATGAACACGGCGCCGCGAGCCCGGTTCTGGCCGGTGGAGCGGGCGCCAGTGTTGTCCAGGCCGACCTCGCCGCCCACAAGGGAGACCCGCTCCACGTTGACTGACAAGTCGGCCTCGCCGGTCCGGTCGCCCGGCTGGATCACCGGACGGATCTTCATTCCCGGCTGATCGTCGAGGATCAGCAGGGTGCGTTCCAGGCGGGCGTTTTCGATGGCATCGCCCGACCGCAGCCCGAAATCCAGGAACGGCTGGGCGGAGGCAGGCAGCGGGTCGGTGCCCGTGGCCTGGATTCTGCCGTAACGGCCTTCCACCACTTGGATACGCAGCGTGCCGTCCTTCAGGTCCTGGGGCGGCAGCACGGCCTGTGTGAAGGGATAGCCGGCAGCGCGATACTGGCGCTCGATTCCCGCAGCCAGGGCTTCGAGCCCGGCCAGATCGAAGGACTGCCCGCTGACCGGGCCCAGCCCGGCCTGCAGCGTGGTGCTGTCGAGGAGGGTATTGCCGGACAGGGTGATGTCCCGGAGCGTGACGCGGGGGCCGGCTGGTGTTGCCACGGCAGGGGATGCAGGCGGGCGAACCGTCAGGTCGGTGGCGGGGGCGGCGGGCACCTGGGGCGGCAGCGGGCCCTGCAGGGCGCCGCCCTGCGCGAAGGCCTGCAGCGCGCAGCCCGTCAGCGCCAGATACGTTGCGACGATCTTCTTGTTCATGGACGTCCTGTCAGTTGGTCAGGGACTGGAGTGTGGCGGAGCGGCCCGGATTGATGCCCGAGTCGATGACGAAGACGTCGAGCGGGCCCGAGGAGCTGGGCACGGTCACGTTGTTGACGTTGAGTTCCTGGGCTGCCTTGCGCTTGCCGGCTTCCGTGCCGGCGGCGGCTTCGCCCGAGGCGCTGCTTGAGACATAGGTGACGGTCGTGCGCTCGCCAAGGGGCACCTCGTTTTCAGCGGCGGTTGGCGCGCTGCGTTCCTGGGGCGGTCGGTCGGCCGCATCGGTTCGGGCGTCGCTCCTCGCCGGGGACCGTGCGTCTGGCGCATCGCCGGCAACGAAATTGAGGGTCGAGCGTCCAGCGGCGGGCGTTTCATTGGCCGAGCCTGCCGCGACGCGCTGATCCGGACCGGCGCCGCCGGCCGCCGTGCCGCCCGCCGGGTCTGCAGGGGCCGAACCCGGATTGGCCGGGGTGCCCGAGACAAAGTTCAGCGTGGACGGGGTGGCCCCGCCCGGTGCGGCGCCGTTCGCGCGGGGGGCGGCAGCCTGACCGCCGGCCGGCACGTAATTGAGCCCGCCGAAGCTGGCCGGCGGAGTGCCGGTGGCGAGCGCGGAAGTGCCGTTGTCGATGAATGCCGGAACGATGATGGGTGCCGGTGGTGGCGGCGGCGCCGTGGGCGGGACGATCGTCAGCATGCCGTCGAAGGCGGTGATTGCGTAGTTGCCGTTGTGGAGGCTGGCGGACGTGATTGCGTAGGTGCCCGGCGCTTCACCGCTGTCCCGCAGCAGGCTGCCCAGGCTGTCCCCTGCGAGCAGCGTGCCCTGCGTGATCCGGTAGGTGAGGGCCGGATCGGTCTCCCCGAAGGTCTTCTCCTGATTGTCGGCCGCGACGGTGATGGCACGGGGCGCGAGGCTGGCCGTATTGGTCGCCCCCGAACCATCGAGGGCCGACCCGGCGGT
>DAOQMM010000003.1:86244-90476 GCA_035335645.1 Rhodocyclaceae bacterium
CGCTCCCGTTGTAGGCCGGGTTGATCTGGTAGTTGGCAAGGTTCGCGGTGCCGCCTGAGGGCGTCAGTGCCGTGACGAAGTTGCTGCCATTGGCGACGACATTGGGGCTGTTGAGGCTGGCTGCTGCAAGTCCGGTCAGGGTGTCGCTGCCGAGCAGGCCATAGGTGCTGAAGGAGGTCGGAACGATGCTGGTCGTGCCGTTGTAGGTGCCGGAAACGGTGATGCCCAGCGGCGCGCGGCCCAGACTGGCGACATTGGTGGTCACGCTGGTGGCGTTTCCACCGGCGTCGACGACGGCGCTGTAGGCCGGGGCGAGGGCGTAATTGCGAATGTCTGCGGTGCCGCTGCCGACGACCACCGAGCGCACGAAATTGCTGCCGTTGGCCGATACGTTGGAGTTGTCGATCGTGGCGCCGGAGAGTTGCGTGATCGTGTCGCTGCCGAGCAGGCCGTGGGTGCTGAAGGATGTGGGCACGATGGAGGTGCTGCCACTGTAGGTGCCGCCAACGGTCACGCCCAGCGGCGCTGCCGACATGGACACGCCGTTGGTTGCCTGGGACCCGTCGGCGGCGCTGCCCGGTGTCGGCGTGGCGGTGCCATACGTGCTGCCGTTCAGGACATAGTTTCGGGCGTCGATACCGCCGTTGAGGGTGACGGAGGTGACCTTGCCGGCGGAAACGAGGTTGGGGCTGTCGACGGAAAAGCCGCCGAGAGTCTGTCCATTGACCAGGCCGGACACGCTCACGCTTCCACCCGTGGCGAGGGTGCCGGTGCCGCCGTCGGCCACGCCGGAGACCGCGGTGAACTGGGCGGTGGCGTTGTAGGTCGGGGTGGCGTAGACGCCGAGCGGCTTCGGCGAGATGCTGACGGTGTTGTTGAGCGTGGTGATCGCGCCGCTGCTCTGGGCGACGTGGTAGGCGGGCGTGCCCCCGTTGTACAGGGCGTAGTTGCCGGCCAGGAATCCGTTGCTGCCGCTGACGCCCGTCACGTACTTGCCTGCCGTGATGGCGTCCACGCTGGCGTCGGAGACGGTCACGCCGGTGAGCCGCTCGCTGCCAGCCAGTCCGCTGACGGTCAGGGTGCCGCCGGAGTTGATGGTGCCGGCGCTGGCATTGGTGGCGCCGACGCTGCTGGTGAACTGGGTCGTCCCGTTGTAGAGGGCGTTGAGGGCCACGCCGAGGGGCGCCCGGTTGATCACGGCGGAAACGGCGCCGCCGGAGAGGGTGTAATTGGTAGAGTTGCTGCCGGTCAGGGCCAGGCTGGAGGCGGCCCACTGGGTGTAGGTGCCCACGTCCTTGCTGGCCACGTCGGCGCTGCCGGCGAGATGGACATCGTCGCCATTGACGACGCCGGAGCCGAGATTGAGCTGGTTGGTTCCGAAGGTCGTGGTGCCGTCATAGTTCTTGCTGCCGTTCACGCCCAGAACCGTCAGGCTGAACGCGTTGATCGTTGCGGTGTTCTGGGCGCTGCGGCTGCTCAGGGCGGGCAGCGTGTAGTTGCTCGCCAGTCCCGGCGTGCCGGAGGATCCGTTGGCCAGGGTCATGCCGCCCAGCGAGGTCAGATAGTTGATGGCGTTGTCAGCCACCGCCGACGACGTGGCTGTGGCGGGGCCACTGCCGGAGAGCGACAGCGTTTCGCCATTGACGCCGGATGCCGTGATCTGGGCGTTGCTGAAGCTGGCGTCACCGTTGTAGGTCTTGACGGCACTCAGGGATGCCGTGGCAGGGGTGACGGTGTAGGCGGGCGAGACAGCGAAGTTGTAGCCCAGCACGTAGTTGTTGCCGTTGGCCGAGTAGTTCCGTGACAGGGCGCTGGCGCTCAGGTTGGTGTAGGCGCCAACGTTTGCACTGGGCGTGACGTAGGTGGCAGAGGTGACATTGCCGCTCGAATAGCCCGAGCCGTCGGGGTCCATCACCGTCACGTTGCTGAAGCTCAGGTTGGAGGCGGTGAGGGTGCCGTCATACACCTTGGTGCCGCTGAGCGTGGCCGACACGTAGATCGGCAGGGTCGCCATGTTGACGGCGTTGTAGGTGGCGTACAGGTAGGAATTGTTCGCGCTGGCATTGACCGACAGCAGACCGCAGTTGGGATAGCCGGTACGGCAGCCGGAGGTCGGCGGGCTGTAGGTGAAGCTCACACCCTTCAGGTCGCCGTTCAGGATGAAGATCAGATCGGCGACGGAGTAGGCGTTGAAGTAGATGTTGCCGGCCAGCCCGTTGGTGGCCATGTTGAGGGCGTAGGACCCCGGGGTGTCGTAGGTGCTGCTCCCTTCGATTCGGATGCTGCCGGTGGTGGTGGAGGCGGCCAGGGTCGTCTGCCCGGCGTTGCCGCTGGGGTTGTCGATCTTCACCCCGAAGACCTTGTCGGCGTTGGTCCCGACACCCCCGGTGTATTTGCCCGAGATGTTGATGAAGCCGCCGGACGATGCATCGGTGGCACCCGGAGCGTAGTAGCCGCTGTCGATGACGGCGCTGGCGCCAATGTGGACGGCGGTGGTGTCGCTGCTGCCGCCGCCTCGCTGGGTGGAATTACCGTTGATCGTGATGTTGCCGCCGCGGGAGAGAATGTTCGCCGACGAGCCGATCGACACCGCCTCCTGGCTGCTGGAATAGTTGAGGGCGTAGCCGATGCCATGGGAGGGGGTCTGGGCGCCGCTCACGCTGCCGCCAGCGCCGCCGATGAGGATGTCCCCGCCGTTGGAGTTGAGGGTCTGACTGCTGGCGACGCGCACGCCGCCCAGGGTGCCGGCGGCGGCGTTGGCCGCGCTCAGCGTGATGTTCAGGGGGCCGCCGGTGGACGTGATCGAACTGTTGACGGCGATGTTGCGTTCGGCCAGAAAGGTCAGGGACGTGGTCCCCGAGGCCGCCGTCTTGGTGATGGTGTCGTTGATGAAGATGTCGCCGCTGCCACCCGCCGTGCCGTAGCTCGCGGTGGAGATGGTGACATTGTTGCTGTTGATCAGGCTGGTGAAGGACGCGCCGGTGGCGTTGCCCCCGCTCGCTGCCACGGTGTAGTTATTGGGGTCCACCAGCAGGGTGCCGGTGGCGCCGTGGGGGGCCAGCGTGGTCACCGCCAGGGTGTCTGCCATGTTGACGGTGGCGGCGCTGGTCTCGATGAATCCGCCGTCCCCGCCCTGCGGGGCGCTGGCGTCCAGGGTGCCGCCTGCGTTCAGCGTGCCGTGGGCCAGATCGCCGATCAGCCGGATCTCACCCCGCTCGCCGGTCGCCAGGCTGCGGGCGCGGACCAGACCGGTGTTGTTGACGGTGGCGGTGGTCAGTTGATCGGCGGCCCTGGCGGTGAGATAGATGAAGCCGCCATCGGCCACGATGGCGCCGCCGTTGCTCACCAGCGCATCCAGCGCCCCCTGTTCCACCTGAAGCTTGAGCGGACCGCCCAGATCCAGCGTGACACGCTTGCCCGCCGCCAGGAGCACGTTGCCGGCGGGCGCATTCACGCTGCCTTCGTTGCTCACCCGTGCAGCGATCAGGGCCACCGTCCCGCCCTGGCCAGCGTCACCTGCTGCGGTGATGCGGCCCTGGTTGATCACTGCGTTGCTGCCAGCACCGTCGAGCACATAGCGGCCCGCCAGGAAATCACTTGTGCTCAGGTCCCGTGTCGACGCCACCAGGCTGCCCACATCCACCTGGGCAGTGGGCGAAAAGAGCACGCCATTCGGGTTGATGAGGAAGACCTGCCCGTTGGCCTTCAGGGCTCCCTGGATCAGCGAGACATCGGAGCCCAGCACACGATTCAGGGCGACCGCACGGGTGCCGGGCTGTACGAAGTTGACCGTGTTGTCCCGTCCGATCGAAAAGCCCTGCCAGTCAATGGCCAGCTTGTTCGACGTCTGGTGGATGGTCAGGCTGTTGCCGTTCTGGCTGATGCTGCCGGTGCCGGCGGCAATGCTGCCGCCTGTCGGCAACGGGCCCGCGGCCGCGGCCAGCCCGGCCCCGAGCGACGCGAGGACCGCAACCGACCCCACGCGGGCATGCCGGGTCTTGCCCGCACTGCGTGCGCACTCGGCCACCACCTGCCAGATGTTCAGCGCACGATTCCATACAACACGATAGATATGATTCACGGAGGTCCTCGCAAGGGCTGGGTCGCTGCCAGAGCCACATGTCGAACCAGCCCGGCTGCCGGAACCGGGCGAGGCGGCGGTCGCCGCCCTTGGGACGCATGAAGGCTTGACTGATCAAGGCCGGTTATCGGCAGTCACCGCGAAGGCTTTA